>CADBQK010000538.1 GCA_902796775.1 uncultured Lachnospiraceae bacterium | reverse complement strand
TTCCGACCCGGGTGAAGAGCTGGTGCGGATGTGCCGTGAGGCAGACATTGAAGTGACTTCTGTGCCCGGGCCGTGTGCCATGGTGACAGCCCTTACCATGTCCGGTCTTCCCTCCCGGCGGTTCGCCTTTGAGGCTTTTCTTCCCATGGATAAAAAGGAGCGGAAGCAGATCCTGGATGAACTGAAGACAGAGACCAGGACGATTGTGCTGTATGAAGCGCCGCACAGGCTGGAGCGTACGCTTGCTGAGCTCTTCGAGGCGCTCGGAAACCGTCCTGCGGTCTTATGCAGAGAGCTGACAAAAAAGCATGAGACAGCACTGACCTCGGATCTGAAGAGCCTTCTGGATATGACACGGCAGCAGAAACCTCTGGGGGAATGTGTTCTTGTGATCCATGGGCTGGAGAGAGCGGAGCTGGAGAGAACGCAGCAGGAAAGCTGGCGCGAGCTGTCTGTACCGGAGCATGTGGCCTGTTACGAAAAGATGGGAATGGACCGGAAGGAAGCCATGAAGCAGGCGGCGGCGGACCGCGGCGTGCCGAAGAGGGAGATATATCAGGAAATCATGCGAAAATAGGCTGACCGAAGAGGCTGTTTTATGTTATAATAGAATGATTAAGTGGTTGAATTTGAGGATAAACATAGATCGGTCTGCTGAATATGAACCGGTACAGGAGGATTTGAATGGGCACAGAAAGCTTCGAATATGGCGCTGATAATATACAGATTCTGGAAGGTCTGGAAGCGGTTCGCAAAAGGCCGGGTATGTATATAGGCAGTACGTCCGGCAGGGGGCTTCATCATCTGGTATATGAGATTGTAGACAATTCCGTGGACGAGGCGCTTGCAGGTTTCTGCACGGAGATTGTGGTTACGATCAACCAGGATAATTCCATCACTGTTACGGATAACGGCAGAGGAATTCCGGTGGGGATCAATCATAAGGCAGGCCTGCCGGCAGTAGAGGTCGTGTTTACCATCCTTCATGCCGGCGGAAAATTCGGCGGCGGGGGCTATAAGGTCTCCGGCGGACTGCACGGGGTGGGAGCGTCGGTTGTGAACGCGCTTTCAGAATGGCTGCAGGTATGCATTTATCACGATGGAAAGATCTATGAGCAGAGGTATGAAAGAGGAAAGACCATGTATCCTCTGCGCGTCTGCGGTGAATGCGAAGAGAGCAGAACAGGCACAGAGGTTACTTTTCTGCCGGACAGTGAGATCTTTGAAGAAACCGTGTACGATTTTGACATTCTCAAGCAGAGACTCAGAGAGATGGCCTTCCTCACAAAGGGGCTGAAAATCGTGCTGAAGGATGCCAGGGAGGGAATGGAAAGAGAAAAAACCTTCCATTACGAAGGAGGTATCCGCGAGTTTGTTACTTATCTGAACAAAAGCAAGGAAGCGCTGTATCCCGAGATCATATACTGTACGGGAGAGAAGGACGGTGTGCTCGTGGAAGTGGCCATGCAGCACAATGATTCCTATACCGAAAACAGCTATGGCTTTGTGAATAATATCAACACGCCGGAAGGCGGAACGCATATCGTCGGCTTCAGAAATGCCATCACAAAGACCTTTAATGACTATGCCCGGAAAAACAAGCTGATGAAAGACAGTGAGCCGAATCTTTCCGGCGACGATATCCGTGAAGGTCTGACGGCGATCGTGAGCGTAAAGATAGAGGATCCTCAGTTTGAAGGGCAGACCAAACAGAAGCTGGGAAACAGTGAGGCACGCTGGGCTGTGGACGGTATCGTCAGCAGACAGCTGGAAATATATCTGGAGCAGAACCCTTCTGTTGCAAAGACCATTATAGACAAGTCCATTCTGGCACAGAGAGCCCGGGAGGCAGCCCGCAAGGCCAGGGATCTGACACGCAGAAAATCCGCGCTTGACAGTATGTCTCTGCCCGGTAAGCTTGCGGACTGTTCGGACAAGAATCCGGCAAACTGTGAAATATATATCGTTGAGGGCGATTCTGCCGGCGGTTCCGCAAAGACTGCCAGGAACAGGGTCACTCAGGCGATCCTTCCTCTGAGGGGAAAGATCCTGAATGTGGAAAAGGCAAGGCTGGACAAGATTTACGCCAACAAAGAGATCAAGGCGATGATCACAGCCTTTGGAACAGGCATTCATGAGGATTTTGATATTTCAAAGCTCCGTTATCACAAGATCATTCTTATGACGGATGCTGATGTGGACGGGGCACATATCGCCACACTTCTGCTGACCTTTATCTATCGCTTTATGCCGGAGCTGATCAAGCAGGGATATGTTTATCTGGCGCAGCCGCCGCTCTATAAAATTGAGAAAAACAAAAAGGTGTGGTATGCCTATGACGATGACGAGCTGAACCGTATTCTGACCGACATCGGCAGGGATTCCGGCAATAAAATTCAGCGTTATAAAGGCCTTGGAGAGATGGACGCCGACCAGCTGTGGGAGACGACCATGGATCCGGAAAAGCGTATCCTTCTCCGTGTGACTATGGATGAATCCACGACATCGGAGGTTGATCTGGTATTTACCACGCTGATGGGAGACAAGGTGGAACCCAGAAGAGAATTTATCGAAGAGAATGCCCGTTTTGTGAAAAATCTTGACATCTGATGACGGATGGGTAAAGGATAATAGCCTGTATGGATGATAAAATATTTGACAAGGTTCATGATGTAGATCTCGAGAAAACAATGAAGGAATCTTACATCGACTATGCCATGAGTGTTATTGCCTCACGTGCACTGCCTGATGTAAGGGACGGACTTAAGCCGGTCCAGCGCAGAGTGCTTTATTCCATGATCGAGCTGAACAATGGTCCGGACAAGCCGCACAGAAAGTGCGCCCGTATCGTCGGCGATACCATGGGTAAATATCATCCCCATGGGGACAGTTCCATTTATGGCGCGCTGGTCAATATGGCGCAGGAATGGTCTACCAGGTATCCGCTGGTGGACGGTCACGGCAATTTCGGTTCGGTGGACGGCGATGGCGCCGCCGCCATGCGATATACAGAGGCGCGTCTTTCCAGAATATCCATGGAGATGCTGGCGGATATCAACAAGGATACGGTTGATTTTCAGCCAAACTTTGATGAAACGGAGAAAGAGCCGGTGGTTCTGCCGTCGCGTTTTCCGAATCTTCTGGTAAACGGTACGACAGGAATTGCCGTGGGCATGGCAACCAATATCCCGCCACATAATCTGAAAGAGGTGACGGATGCCGTCGTCAGGATCATAGACAATCAGATCGAAGAACAGAGGGAGACCACAACAGAAGAGATTCTGGAGATCGTAAAGGGGCCTGATTTCCCCACCGGAGCGACCATTCTGGGGAGGCGTGGGATCGAAGAAGCCTATCGTACGGGCCGCGGGAAGATAAGGGTCCGTGCGGTGACAAATATAGAAACTCTTCCGAACGGCAGGACCAGGATCATTGTCACAGAGCTTCCGTTTCTTGTGAACAAGGCCAGGCTGATTGAGAAAATTGCAGAACTGGTAAGAGAAAAGAAGATTGACGGCATAACAGACCTGAATGACCATTCCAGCAGGGAGGGGATGCGGATCGTTATTGATCTGCGCAGGGATGCAAATGCCAATGTCATTCTGAACCAGCTGTATAAGCATACGCAGCTGCAGGATTCCTTTGGAGTGAATATGCTGTGCCTGGTGCCCAGGGGCGGCAGTCTGGAGCCGAAGGTGCTTCCTCTGAAGGATATGCTGGTGTACTATCTGGCGCATCAGGAGGATGTAGTCACCCGGCGTACAAAGTATGACCTGAACAGAGCACAGGAGAGGGCTCATATTCTGGAAGGTCTCTTAAAGGCTCTGGACAATATTGATGAGGTTATACGGATTATCCGCGCTTCCGCCAATGTGCAGGAGGCAAAGCAGGAGCTGATGGCGCGCTTTGAACTGACGGATGTGCAGGCACAGGCGATTGTCGATATGCGTCTGCGTGCTCTGACAGGTCTGGAAAGGGAGAAGCTGGAAGAAGAATATAAAGAGCTTATGGAGAAGATCCGCCGGTTCCAGGCGATCCTGGCGGACAGAAACCTCCTGCTGCGGGTTATCCGGGAGGAAATTCTTCTCATTTCCGAGAAATACGGGGACGATAGAAGAACTGCGATCGGCTATGATGTGAATGATTTTTCCACGGAGGATCTGATTCCAAAGGAAAACACCGTGATTGCCATGACGCGGCTCGGATACATCAAGCGGATGACCATTGACAATTTCCACAGTCAGGGACGCGGCGGCAGGGGAATCCGCGGCATGCAGACACTGGAAGACGACTTCATAGAAGAGCTTCTGATGACGACGACGCATCATTACCTTCTGTTCTTTACCAATCAGGGAAGGGTGTATCGTCTGAAGACACATGAGATTCCCGAGGCAGGACGAACGGCGCGCGGTACGGCGATCATTAATCTGCTTCAGCTGATGCCGGGTGAAAGGATCACCGCGCTGATCCCGCTGAGAGAATACGAGCCCGGTCATTATCTGATGATGGCTACAAGAAACGGTATTGTCAAGAAGACGCCGATCCTGGATTATCTGAATGTGCGCAAGGTGGGTCTGGCCGCTATTGATCTGCGGGAGGACGACGAGCTTATTGAGGTTAAACTGACCGATAATAAAAAAGAAGTTCTTCTGATCACGAAGGACGGTCAGTGCATCCGCTTCCGAGAGACTGATGTGCGCTCTACCGGACGGAAATCCCAGGGGGTCAGGGGAATCAATCTGATGCATGGGGATGAGGTCGTTGCCATGCAGCTTGCTTCCCAGGGAGATTATATGCTGGTCGTCTCCGAGTATGGTATGGGAAAGAGAACGGCTATTCATGAATTTACTTCCCAGAACCGTGGCGGCAAAGGCGTGAAGTGCTACAGGATCACAGAGAAGACAGGAAATGTTGTCGGAGCAAAGGCTGTCAATTCGGATAATGAGATCATGCTGATCACAACAGCCGGTATTATCATCCGTCTGGAATGCAGCGATATCTCAATCAAAGGAAGGATCACATCCGGTGTAAAGCTGATCAATCTGAGTGATGGCGTGAAGGTGGCAAGTATTGCCAAGGTACGCGCCAAGACAGAAGGACCGGCTGTGGCAGATGCGGCGGCAGAGGAGCTCCCGGAGGATCAGCCGGAAGATATTCCGGAGGAGGATTCGGAATTTGTCTCTGAAACAGACTATGAAGATGAAGACCAGTTGAACCAGGATGATGCATCTGCAGAGGATAACGATTTGTCATGAAGATCAAGCAAAGCAGACAGATAAAGCTTCCCGCACTTCCGTTCAGGCTGACGCGCCGCACAGGGATCGCAGCCGGAGCGGCGGCAGTTGTACTGATCATTGTATTTTTCTCTCTTTTTTCCGGATGCGGGGTCAGCCATGGATCGCCGAAGGGCGTAACGAAATCTCTGATCGAGGCTTACGGAAAACGCAGTGAACGCCTTGTAAAGGACTGCTATGGGCAGAGGAAGCAGACAGAGAGCAGTCTGCAGACAGAGATCGACACGATGATGGCTTACCTGAATGCTCATAATGCAAAAGATATCCATATTAATAAGACGGATATCCTGTGGGAAGATGAGACAGATACCTGTGTATATGTTCTGTACGGTCTGGAGCTGGAAAGCGGGCAGGAATATCCGTGTCTGGGAACATACGTCGCGGAAAAGAAGGGAGGTAAGTATTATATCCTTCCTCCGTCCGCCATCGACGGGAAGATATCCTCGCGGACTGCAGAAGCCTTTACAAAGTTTATGACGATGGATACTTATAAGGATTATACAAAGGAATACAATACCTTTGTCAGGAAAAACCCGGGATACGAAGAGAAAATTGCGACCCGGATGGGCGAATAAGCAGGTTTTTTGTTACGGTTCACGATTTTTAAAAATATCAGGGAAAGTATTGAAAATAAGCGTTGACACAGGTTTGTTCCTTTGATATAATATCTAACGCATCTTGAAAGGGATGCACCTCCAAAAAGAATAATTATTATTCATTCGGAGTCCGGAGAAGTACTCAAGAGGCCGAAGAGGTGCCCCTGCTAAGGGCATAGGTCGGGTGACCGGCGCGAGGGTTCAAATCCCTCCTTCTCCGTTTTTGATTGGCGCTCTTTTCATGAGGGCGTTTTTTGTGTTTTTAAATTATAAAATTAAACACGCGTAAACAGATTTATAAAATAAAAAAGCGGAGTAAATTTTATATGCGGCATAATATTATTTTCTTGAATAAAATTTTTTTTTGCTTTAGGATTAAAAAAAATTTGGGGGATGATTGTTTTGGTACATGATTTCAATAATTTAGAAGAAAAATATTTCGATTGGTTTAATAACATAAAAAGTTTAAAAGAGCTTGAGGACATAAGAATAAAATTATTTGGCAAAAACGGAGAAATAAAAAATTTGATGCGTGAGATAAAAAATATTTCGCCTGAAGAAAGAAAAAATTTTGGTGAGCAGGTAAATAATTTAAAAACTAATTTAGAAATCGAATTTAAAAAAGCAGAGAAAAAGCTTTTTGATGCTACGCAAAATTTAAAATTTGAAAGCGAGAAGATAGATATAACGCTACCAGGAAGATTTAAAAAAATGGGAAAATTACACGTGTTAAGCCTAGTCGAAAATGAAATCGAAAATATTTTTATTTCGCTGGGTTATGAAGTAATCCCGGCTTTTAGTATCGAGCATATCGATTATAATTTTACTAAGCTTAATATCTCGGAAAAGCATCCAGCGCGTGATGAACAAGATACTTTTTATATTGATTCGGAGCATGTTCTGGTTACGGCGACTTCTCCTATGCAAATTAGAGTTATGGAAAATAAAAAGCCGCCGATAAAAATTATTTCGCCCGGTACGGTTTATCGCTCTGATGAAATCGACGCAACACATACGCCTATGTTTAACCAGATTGAAGGCTTAGTCGTAGATAAAAATATTAGCATGAGTGATTTACGTGGAACGTTGGATTGGTTTGCAAAGAAACTGTTTGGCAACGAGACTAAAACAAGATTTAGACCACATTATTTTCCGTTTACTGAGCCCAGCGCCGAAATGGATGTAACTTGTTTTGTTTGTGGCGGCTCGGGATGTAAAACGTGTAAAAACACAGGATTTATAGAATTATTAGGTTGTGGGATGGTTCATCCGAAAGTTTTGAGCAATGTTGAAATTAATCCCAATGAGTTTTCAGGATTTGCTTTTGGTATGGGGCTTGAAAGGATAGCTATGCAATGTTTTGGTATAAATGATATAAGATTATTTTATGAAAATGATTTAAGATTTTTGGAGCAGTTTTAGAATTTGATCAAAAAATTTTTTTAGGATGTGAATTTTATGTATGTATGCTATTCGTGGCTAAAAGATTTGTGTAAATTAAATATAGAGCTAAATGATTTTTTAGATAAAATAACTATGACGGGGACGAAGGTCGAAACAGTAAAATATTTTGGGGATAAAATAAAAAATATAGTCACTGGCAAAATTTTGGAGATAAGAAATCATAGCGATGCTGATAAATTAGTAGTTATGAAAATAGATATTGGCGATAAAGTCTTGCAAATTATAACAGGCGCAAAAAATGTTTTTGAGGGAGCAATTGTCCCTGTTGCAGTGCATAACGCAGTTTTAGCTGACGGGACTAAAATAAAAAAGTCAAAAATAAGAGGCGAACTATCTGAAGGAATGTTATGTTCGATTCAAGAGCTGGGATATAATAAAAGCCAATATTCAGAAGCTACGGAAGACGGAATTTATATTTTTAAAGATGATACTGAGATTGGAAAAGATGTCTGTGAAATATTGGAGTTAAAAGATATAGCCATTGATTTTGAGATTACTTCTAATCGTCCTGATTGTTTGTCTGTTTATGGTATTGCTCGAGAAGTAGCAGCAACTTTTGCAAGCTCAGAATTAAAAAAACTTGAATTAGAAAGTTTAAGTATTGGAAAAAATGATTTTGACTTTGAAATAAAAGATAAAAATTTGTGCAAAAGATATATGGCTCAGGAAATCAAAAATGTTAAAATAGAAGCTTCGCCGCAATGGTTAAGACACAGATTGATAATATCCGGGATAAATCCGGTTAATAATATTGTCGATATAACTAATTATGTAATGCTTGAAACGGGTCAGCCTTTACATGCGTTTGATGCTGATAAAATTAAAAATAAAAAAATTATAGTAAGAAAAAGTTTAGAAGGAGAAATACTAAAAACTTTGGATGGTGTAGAAAGGAAACTGGATAAAAATATTTTATTAATAAGCGATGAAGAAAAAATTTTGGCTTTAGCAG
>CADBQK010000537.1 GCA_902796775.1 uncultured Lachnospiraceae bacterium | reverse complement strand
CTGATCAAGAATGGCAGGATGTCGCCAATCGTCGGGTTTGCCGCCCAGAAGCTTAAGTTCTGGGGGATCGGCATCGGCACGCAGGAAGGCGAGATCGAGGTCAAGGGCAAGGCCCGCGGCAGCAAAAAGATGATACAGGCAATCGTGGATGACATAAAGGAGTTCATTCAGAAGCATGGAAATCCGATCCACTCTGTATATATCAGCCATTGCCAGAATCTGGAAATGGCACAGCGGCTCCGGGATGAGATTCTGGCTCAGTGGAAAGACATCAAAATCGAGATCCATGAGACAAAAGGGCTTTGCAGTTATTATGCGGAAAGGCACGGACTGATTGTTTCCTATCTGTAAAGAAGGGATTTTATGAAGTATCAGCTCAGCCAAAGTATCTCAGGCGGAGAGATCATTGGTGGAAACGCAGGTATTCTGCAGTCCGGGGAGCTTCCGAAGTCAGGGAGCTTTTGCATAAAGGATCCGGGGAGTGCTCTGACGCACCTGATTGCTTTTGTTTTTGCTGTCCTGGCAACTCCGTTTATGCTGATCCGCTATGCGCAGGCAGGCGCGGATCTGATTGCTATGGCAGGCGCGGCCGTTTTTATGATGAGCATGGTGCTGCTTTATGCAGCAAGTACCACATACCACAGCTTTGATGTTTCAGAGAAAGTAAATCTTGTTCTGAAAAAGATTGACCATATGATGATACCCGTTCTGATCGCGGGAACATATACGCCTGCATGTCTTACCGTGCTGCGCGGCAGCGGCGGTTACCGCCTCCTGCTGATTGTCTGGAGCATAGCGGCGGCAGAGATGCTGTTTAAGATCTTCTGGGTAAACTGTCCGAAATGGGTTTCATCTGTTATCTATATCGCCATGGGATGGGTTTGCCTGATGTATCTGCCGCAGATTTTCAGATGCGTCGGGATGGCAGGCTTTATCTGGCTCCTGGCCGGCGGCCTGATCTATACTGCAGGCGGTATAATCTATGCCATGAAATTTCCGGTTTTTGGCGGAAGATACCGCTATTTCGGGTCGCATGAACTCTTTCACGTGTTTGTGATGGCAGGAAGTTTATGTCACTTTGCAGCGGTATACGGCTGCATGGTGTAAACAGCAGCAATTTGCAATATATCGGGCGTTCACCGCTGATAGCGGCGAACGCCCTTTTTCAGGTGTTTGCAGGGAGGCGCAGCACTTCAGCCTTCTTGCAAATGCTCATGAAATATGCTACTGTGTTTTTGTAATTTCAAGTGTCATGATGGAGATTGATTATGAAGGCTGAGTATAGAAGCGAGACCATGGATTCTTCTGATTTTGTTGTGCTGGCGGATTTTGTGCCGCACATTGTACAGGAGGTCCGCTATCATTCAACCTATAATTTTATTGGGGACAGGATCGACGGCTACGAGGAGCCTTGTGCGCTGCTGACGAAGGAGGCGGCCAGAGCTTTGAAGCAGGCTGCAAACGAGCTGATGGTGCAGGGCTACCGGCTGAAGGTGTTTGATGCCTACCGCCCTGCATGCGCAGTACGGCATTTTGTTTTGTGGGGGCTGGAGGACCAGGACATCCGCATGAAGCCGTACTTTTATCCGGATCTGCAGAAACAGGAGCTTTTTGCGAAGGGATACATTGCAAGCCAGTCCAGTCACAGCAGAGGCAGTACAGTGGATGTGACGCTTCTGGATATGAAGACAGGAAAAGAGGCCGACATGGGCAGCCCATTCGATTTCTTTGGTGAGATCTCACATCCGGACTGTCGGACTATTACCCGGGAACAGTATGAAAACCGCATGACCCTGCAGCGGGTGATGCTGCGCTGCGGATTTGAAGCGCTTGACTGCGAGTGGTGGCATTTTACTTTGAAAAATGAGCCGTATCCGGAAACCTATTTTGAATTCCCGATATCAACGGAGTATCTGAAGAAGTAAGGAGAAGACGATGGAAGATATTTTACTGAATAACAGTTTGAAGCTCCCATGCCCGGAAGGGTTTCATGTAATGGATGATAAGGAACGAAGCGAACTGAACATTATGGGAAACGGACCCGGCGTCTGCCTGTCCAATCCGGAGCGTCACATAATCGTGTCGATCGGATGGCAGCAGGTAGGCGGTCTGACATCTCTGCTGCTGAAATCCGGCGACATCGTGAAGAACTCGGAAAAGGTAATCAGAAAATCCATGCAGTCCTACGGGTATCAGCTGGAAGGATTTCTGCATCGCAGCATCGCCGGAAATGATGCGGACGGTTTTGCTTATACATACGAAGCAGAGGAGGTTCCCATGTATGCGCAGTCCTGTGCTATGAAAGTCGGAAAGGTATTTTACTATTTCCATTTCTATGCCAGACAGGCACTCAGGGAGGAAAGCCTCAAGGT
>CADBQK010000536.1 GCA_902796775.1 uncultured Lachnospiraceae bacterium | reverse complement strand
TTGTGAAAAGTTCTTGAAAAATACATAGCAAAGAAATATAATATACAGATGCTGTGTAATTGTTATTATGTAATAGAGTACAGTGAAATCGTAAAAGAGAGGAGCTCCTGATTTTTGGAGCATGTTGTTTAATATGAAAATCGTAGTTAAGTTTGGCGGCAGCTCTCTGGCGAGCGCCTGCCAGTTTCGAAAGGTTGCGGACATTATTCATGCGGATCCTCACAGGAGATATGTGATTCCTTCTGCGCCGGGGAAGCGTTTCGACGGTGATATCAAGGTAACGGATATGCTGTACAGCTGCTACGCGCTGGCTGAGGCGGGTGAGGAGTTTGACGGCTTGCTGGCTAAAATCCGGGGCCGTTATGAGGACATTGCCTCCGAGCTTGGGCTGGATGTGGATCTGGAAAGAGAGTTTGCCGTGATCAGGGAGAATTTCGCAGCCCATACCGGAGAGATGTATGCTGCCTCCCGGGGTGAATATCTGAACGGGAAGCTGCTGGCAGCCTATCTCGATTATGAATTCATTGATGCCGCAGATGTCATCCGCTTTGACAGCCGCGGGGAGTTTGATGCCAAAAAGACAAATCTGATCCTCAGCTCCCGGCTGACAGATGTTGATTATGCGGTCATTCCCGGTTTTTACGGGAGGAATGACGACGGTATGATCACGACTTTTTCCAGAGGCGGTTCGGATATAACCGGGTCCATCGTCGCACGTGCTGTGAGCGCAGACCTGTATGAGAACTGGACCGACGTATCCGGTTTCCTGATCGCGGATCCCAGGATCGTCAAAGATCCTGAGGTCATTGAAACCATCACCTACAAAGAGCTGCGCGAGCTGGCCTATATGGGGGCCTCCGTCCTGCATGAGGACGCGATTTTCCCGCTCCGTTCCGAAGGCATTCCGATCAATATCCGCAATACAAATAAACCGGACGATAAGGGGACGATGATCGTAGAGAGCACCTGCAAACCGGCGAAATACCTGGTCACCGGCGTAGCGGGAAAGAAGGGATTCGCCTCGATCATGGTAGAAAAAGACCGCATGAACGAGGAGATCGGCTTCTGCCGCAAGGTACTGTCGGTCTTTGAGGACAACGGCCTTTCCATCGAGCATATGCCTTCCGGGATCGATACGATGACTGTCTTCATTCATCAGTCCGAATTCCAGGACAAAGAGCAGCGGGTCATTTCCGGCATCCATAAGGCAGTCCATCCGGATCTGCTGGAGCTTGAGAGCGGACTGGCTCTGGTTGCAATCGTGGGCCGCGGCATGCGCGAGATCCGCGGAACAGCGGGCAGGGCTTTCCAGGCACTGGCCAGGAGAAATATCAATATCAAGATGATCGATCAGGGATCGAGTGAGCTGAATATCATCATCGGTGTCAAAGAGAAATACTTTGAAGAGGCTATCCAGGCTCTTTATGAAGAGTTTGTCACCAATTGCCCTCATCCCAGAGTAGATTGATGAAGGATTAGATGCCGGATGAAAGATATCAGTTGACAGATGATAAATGTTAACTATAAATGATAAATGATAAACGGTCATCTACTATTTGTATCACACTAAGTATGAGCAGGAGAGAACCATGTATCGATTTATTTCTGACGTAAAAAGGTATTGGGCGTACACCCTCTATGCTGCAAAATCGCAGTTAAAGACGGAAGTAGCCAATTCCTACCTGAACTGGCTGTGGTGGATCCTGGAGCCGCTGTGCTTCATGTTCATCTACGCCTTTGTATTCGGATATATGCTGCACCGGAAGATGGAATATTATAACTGCTACATCTTTATCGGTCTGGCGGTCTGGGATTTCTTCCGCCGCTGCGTTAAGGCATCCGTAAAAATGGTGCGCCGGAACAAGCCGATCGTATCGAAAGTATATCTGCCGAAATTCATGCTGATCATCTCCGATATGATGGTAAATGGCTTCAAGATGTTTATCTGTCTGTGCATCTCTTTCGGACTGCTGTTGTTTTACCGGGTCAAGATGGACTGGCATTTCTTCCTGGTCATTCCGGTACTGATCCTGACCATTATTTTTACCTTTGGTGTGTGCACGGTACTGCTGCACCTGGGCGTATTTATCGATGATATGACCAATGTCGTAGATATCGTTCTGAAATTCATCTTCTATCTGACAGGTATTTTCTACGATGTCCATAAAGTGCCCTATGGCAACTATCTGGTTCACCTCAATCCGGTCGCATACCTCTGCTACAGTACGCGGCAGTGTATGCTGTACCATACATCGCCGGGATGGCACTGGTTTGAGGCCTGGCTGGTATTTTCACTGCTGCTTGCTGCATACGGCGTGCGCAATATCTACCGGAATGAAAACACCTATGTGAAGGTTATTTAAACGGGCCGGAGGGATTCATATGGGATTTTTAAGGCGTAATAAAGAGAAGAATCCGGGACCAAGGGATATGTCCCAGATGAAGAATTATTCTTCAGCTGCTCCTGTTGAAGAAGAATATGTGAAAGAGCTCCATGAGATGACACAGGAGGAGATCGAGGCTGCGCTGGCGCTTGAGCAGAAAAAAGCGGAGCACAGAGACAGGGTTAGCGAGATCCGCAAAACAAATGCGATCATTGCTGAGAAGGGAGCCCTGTCACCCGAGGAGCAGGCTGCTTTTGAAGCCAGAGAACGGGAATATGAACGTAATAAGGCCATTGAAGTGCGTGAAGCAAACGCAGCTGAAACTGCAGCGGCTGCAGAAAAAAACACAGATAAAGAAGCCGAGTCGAAGCTTTCCCGGGCTGAAAGAGCCGGACTTGATAAGTCATCAAACGGGTTTTTGACAAACCCGGACTTCAATGTCGAACTGCCCTCCAAAATGAAAAAGAAAAAGAGAAAGCTTGGCCTGTCTCCATTCATCGAGGGGATCGATGATTCTGCCTGGACAGTGCAGCTGAAGCCGGGTGAGGAATATGCGATCAAGGCGGAAAATGTCAAGATCCGCTACAAGAGTGTGGCATCTTACTCGATCAAGCGGAGCTTCCTTCTTGGCGAGAAGGCAGACACTTCCTATTTTGAGGCAGTGAGGGGTGTCTCCTTTGAAGTAAAAAAAGGCGAGATCTTCGGTATCACCGGACAGAATGGCAGCGGGAAGTCCACACTTCTGCGGGCACTGGGTCATATTTTCTCCGCAGATGAAGGTAAGATCGACCTGTTTAACCATTCGGTCTCATTGCTGGCAATCGGCGTAGGCTTTATGCCCGATCTGACAGGACGGGAAAACATTATGCTTTCCGGCATGCTGCTGGGCTTTTCCGAGAAGGAAGTCAAATCACACATGGATGATATCATGGATTTCGCCGGGCTGGGAGACTTCATTGACATGCCCGTGCGTACCTATTCCAGTGGTATGTATTCCAAGCTGGCCTTCTCGATCACGGCCTTTCTGGATACGGATATCATGCTGATCGACGAGGTATTCAGCGTAGGCGATGCCAACTTTAAGAAAAAGAGCTATGCCAAGATGCAGGAGCTGATCTCTAACAAGAACCGTACCGTCGTCATTGTCTCCCACAACCTGTTTACTCTGGAGACCCTTTGTGACAGAGTTATGTGGATGCACGAAGGCAGGATTGTCAAGATCGGTGATCCGCTCGATATCATCGAGGAATACAGGGAGTTTATGTCCTGATCGGATATCGGATATCCGGCTTATCGGGGTCATGACAGGATACAGTTATCATTGTATCCATGTAAATGTATAAATGTACAGCACGCGAGTGTCAGAGCATGAAAAGAGCCTGCCGGGGCCGAGAGCCAGGGCAGGCTCTTATGGCAGTACAGCTTCCGGGTTAGTAAGAGAACTATGCTTTGAGATTATTTAAAGAACCTGGTTCTGAGCATAGAAAGAAAACCAGTCATGAGACTGATTAGTGAAACAGGATTCGGGGATGGCTGGAGAAAAGTACGCAGGCAGCTGCCTGCCAGTCTGTTTGATGAAGGGAGGGGAGAAGAGAATGGAGACGATCATCAGAAAATACCTGTATCCGGAGAGGCAAATGGCAGCTCCGGTTACCGGCGCCATGCAGGAACCGGAAACAGACATAGCAAAGCTGGAGAGCGCGAAC
>CADBQK010000535.1 GCA_902796775.1 uncultured Lachnospiraceae bacterium | reverse complement strand
CTGCCGACAGTTCACTGATCAGTTTTGTCGCATAGCGATAATAGTTCTTTGCATACCGATACTGCCGGAGGCTATACTCACCGAATACCACACCAAGATTCCGTTTATACTCGCACCAGTTCGACCATAACAGGCCGCAGATGGAAATATAGGCATAGATCTTCGCTCTCGTGAGTTTATCGCAGTTGTTCTCAAAATAAATATCGATCAAGCGATCCACATGCTTCTTAACATACAGGCTATAGATACAGAACATCGCAATGTCCACATGCGGATCCTGCATTCCGGCGTACTCCCAATCGGTGAGCTGAAGCTCTTCTTTTTTCTCTCCTTCCAACTGGTAGAAGAGGAAATTATCCGGCACAGCATCGATATGCGTCAGGCACCAGTCTTTTTTCAAACCATCAATAAACGGCTTGAAACTCAGCACCCTGTTCTTCGTCAGCTCATAATCTTTATACTGAGACGGCTGCCCTTCCCACAGAGATTCGTAGAATTCGATCTGTCCGAAAAGGTCGAACCTATGCGGAACGGAGAGCTTCATCGCATGAAACGCCCGCAGCTTCTCCATGCATCTCCGCAAATCCGAAACACTATATGGATTGCACGCTCGTACACCCGTCAAGAACTTCGTGATCTTATAGCCGTTCTTTGGATTGATGTACACAGGATCATCACATAGACCAAGCCCGCTGATCGTCCGGAACACTTCCGCTTCCTGTGCCCGATTGATCAGCTGATCGGTTCCTTCCCCCGGGATGCGCATGATGTACTTGTCGCCATGCACGCGAAACAGGAACGAGCGGTTTGTCATTCCCTTCTTCAGCACTTCGATATCGACAATCTCTTCCGGTTTTATTTGAAGTACTTCGGAGATCACATCCAGCGCATCAGAACGCAGATGATCGGAAGTCGCATCCAGGTCACGCAGTTGCTCATACGTGTTAATCTCAACCACATCAGAAGCATGAACCACTCTGGCCGGTACAATCATACGATCTCCCGCATATAATGATTCTTCCCAGAAACAGTCATTATACTTCGGGTCGGATGCGAAAGCAGAAATACGCTTTTTCACTATCTCGCAAATGTCCCCGGTGAGATAGCAGATTCCGATCATTGCATTGCCACCATTTTTATGAGGTGTCCTTATCAGTTCCATTTTGCGGTTGATTCGAACGTCAGAAGCATCATCAACCAGATCTGAAACCATATACCAACTCTTCGACTCACTACTCCTAAACGGATTCTGTTCACACCAGATATCACATGGAATGATATAAGTGTTATTTAACCGATTAAGAACTAACGCAAGAGAAGAAATATTGTTTTTCGCTGCATAGTCTTCATTCACGACAAGATATACACCAAACTTATCTCTCAAGTAATCAAAGGCTTCCTTCATAAACCCAACAACTATGGTGATATCTGTAATCCCAGCTTCATGAAGTTGAGAGATAAGCCGTTCAATCAATCTCTCACCGTTGACCTCCAGAAAAGCTTTCGGTGTTTTCATATTGATTGGTACCATGCGCATCCCGAATCCGGCAGCAAGAATCACCGCGTTCTTTGGTCGCATGGCCATAAAAAATACTCTTTCTTGTGAAGTCATCCTGCAATACTCATTGAGATTTCTTTGTTTTACTATTATTTATCGCTTGGTTCACCACATCAAGTGAATGTTCAGACATCGCAGACACAATCCACCGCATAATCGGTTTCTGATATAAAGAATACAGAATATCTGAATCCTGTTTTTGTAAAATGCCATCTGAATGATTCATAAATTCAATTTCTATCTTCTTCCTGACCGCTTATCTTAATCTATCATAAATAAGACTTTACCACTCGAATACTGAGTTTATTAATGCCTCTACAGACTTAAATGCCACTTCTGA
Source organism: uncultured Lachnospiraceae bacterium (assembly GCA_902796775.1). The sequence continues at coordinate 843 of CADBQK010000535.1, read as the reverse complement.
TCCTTCTCCGACAGCTTCAGCGGAGTTCCATCAGAAAGTGAATATCCATCTGCAGAAGCACTCCCATGATACTCCCCCACTACTTCCGGCCAGATGATGCCGATCTCAGGATCGTTCCAGGCAAGACCGCCTTCATCATTGGGATGGTAGAAGTCATCACACTTATAACAAAATTCTGCTTTATCAGACAGTACAAGAAATCCATGTGCAAAACCGCGCGGAATCAGGTATTGTCTCTTATTTTCTTCTGTCAATATCTCCCCATGCCATTTGCCATATGTAGCTGAATCCGGCCGCAGATCCACCGCAACATCGAAAACGGAACCGCGAATCACACGCACCAGCTTTGTCTGTGGAAACTGTTTCTGGAAATGCAGCCCACGCAAAACGCCTTTGGTACTGCAACTCTGATTATCCTGTACAAACTGGATATCCAGTCCTGCTTCCTTCATATCATTGGCATTGTAAGTCTCCATGAAGTATCCACGAGAATCCCCATGCACCGCCAAATCAATGACACAAAGGCCCTCTATTCCGTCCACATCATATTGTACTTTGATCTGTCCCATCTGTTCTCCTATAACAATCAACTAATCTGCCGCTTCATAATTCTATGAAGACCATTTTTCAGAATATTGATAACATATTTGGTATTCTCCCGTTCCACTACGCTATTGCCGATGATGAACATGCCAACAACAAGTATTCCAACAACAATTGCCGAAAGCAACAGCTCAAAATAATTCCCATATTTCAATGGTAAATTATCTATAAGTAATGATACTGCGAGAAAAATGCCAATATTTATCAGCCATCGCTTATATGTTACCCAGCAGGATCGAT
>CADBQK010000534.1 GCA_902796775.1 uncultured Lachnospiraceae bacterium | reverse complement strand
TTTTACCGCGCTTCGTTTTGTAAAGGATTCACCGCTTCCCAGATAATATGGTCCCGGATCTGTGGAACCGGCATCTACTCCCAGGTAGTCCACCTTCTCTTCAAACGCGATATTCAGCGCTTCCTCACTGTAACCATAGCCCAGCAGCCCGTTTAATGCTACAATTTTCATGGGTTTCCTCTTTTTCCGTTACATTGCTGCACTCTGCTGTGCAGGTCCTGCAATCTTCCTTTTGTTCTATGATAACAGTCTTTGTCTGCATAGTTCTATGTGTTTTGTACAGTTTTTATTGTATTTCGTCCAATTTTGTGATAAGAAGATAGATGTTTGGAAACAACTGATGATAATAATGCGATTATATCAAAAAGGAATTTTCAGATTTGGACATCAAGAAATTTGTTCTTTCGTTTTATAAAAACGCCGCCGACGGCTTTCATATTCATCGGATTACCCATTCTACCGAAGCCGTGAAACTTCACAGTCATGCCTATTACCAGGTATATTACATCCACAGCGGCAGGATCATTCATCATGTACAGTGTGCGGCAGCCGGACTATCCTGCGGCGACGTCTTTATCCTGCCTCCGGATGTGCCGCATTTTATTGAGCTTCCGGAGGAGAGCGCAGACTTTTATTCCATGTCTTTCATGCCGGACTTTTTCCAGAACCCGGAAGGCAGCAGCCGGCTGGTGGCGGACTTTCTTCACCATCTGACCGCTTCCGCAGCAGAAAGCATCCAGCCGAAAATATCTCTTTCCGAAGATGAAATCCCCTTTATTGAGACATTGTTTGAGCGGATCCTGAAGGAGTTTTCCGATGACCGGGCAGGAAAAAAAGAGATCATACATGCGTATGTCTCTTTGTTTCTGTCGATTCTTGCCCGATATTATTTTGAAGATGAGGCTGAATCCCTCCGGCTGCAGGCCGGAAGGGAAACAGTTGCACATTGTATCGCTTACATTCAGAATCATTTTGACGAAAATCTGACCTTAGCCGGAATGGCCCGCCGGTTCGCCATGTCCCGGACCGGCTTCTGCAGCCTTTTCGCCTCAGTCACGGGAACCTCTTTTAAAAACTATCTGAACAATTACCGGATTCAAAAAGCCTGCGAAATGATCCGGAACGGTGAAAAGGTATCCAGTGTCAGCCTTCTCTGCGGATACAGCGATTACAGCACCTTTCACCGGAATTTCAAAAAGTTTATGACTGTTTCCCCGGCACAGTATCGGGAGGGGTAACCCTCCCCCGATCCATGTTATTTCTTCATCAGTCCTGCACCGGCATTCCACGCTTTGCCGACCTGCTCACCGGACACATAATATCCGTGCTGGAACTGGTCAAAGATCAGTGCGTTTAATTTTGCCGGGTCTATCTTGCCATTTTCAGAGAGTACTTTTTCCTCCGCAGCGGTATTGACGATCTTTCCGACAATACAGTAAAAGCTTTCCGTTTCAGCGACTTCCGCAAGTTCGCATTCCATTACGACAGGGAACTCATCAATGATGGGAGCATTAACGAATGCGCTTTTTACAGCAGTATAGCCGGTCCGTTCAAACTTATCAGGCATTTTATTACCCGTAGCAATTCCGAAGAAGTCGGCAGCATCCATATGATCTCTGTCTGCCAGGCTGACGGTAAATGCCTTTGTCTTCAGCAGGTTCTGCGTTGTTTTATGGTCTTCATCAATAAACAGAGCTATGCGGTCCGCGTTGCAGATCATTCCCCACGCAGCGTTCATCACGTTGACCTTGTCATTTTCATCATATGCAGCAACCATCAGCACCGGCATGGGATATACTGCCTGTACAACACCAAGATTTTTTTTCATATCGTTTCATGTCCTTTCTTTATTAAGATCGTTAAGATCCTGTAATATAATCATCTTACCACAACGACACTCATCATTCCAAGAGGCAGGTATGTATTAAACATATAGCTCAGGAGCGATACCTGGGAAAGGTGGCAGACAAAACGCTGAGCCAGAATCTCAAAGAACTGGAAGCGGATAATCTGATCAGGCGTAAAATGTATCCTCAGGTTCCGCCCAAAGTAGAATACTCCCTGACAGAGAGGGGCGCATCGCTGATGGCTGTACTGGACAAACTGTGTGACTGGGGAAATGAGAACAGAATTGAGAAATAAATTTTATCGACAGAGGTAATAAAAATTCAGGCGGTGGGCAACGCAATGGTCAGATTTTCAGTTACGACAAATGATATTAATTCCATCCTGCGGGACTATGGTATCAGCGGAAAATGTGCTTCTTTTAGTGAACTGCAAAGGTATCACTATGAGAAAGAAGACCCAAATTCCAGGGAAGT
>CADBQK010000533.1 GCA_902796775.1 uncultured Lachnospiraceae bacterium | reverse complement strand
ATCTATTTCGTGCTGAAGGATTTCCGTTCTTATGCTGAAGCGCAGGCACGTGTGAACCGGGCATATGCCGACAGGGAAAACTGGAACCGGATGGCCATCCTCAATACGGCCTGCAGCGGAAAGTTTTCTTCAGACAGGACGATCGAGGAATATGTCAGCGATATCTGGCATCTGGAAAAAGTGTTTGTGCTGTAAGCACCCCTTCCTTCAGGGAAGAGCAGCTTATAGTGCTTTCAACATAGAATATGCAGAGGTTAGTGACAATGGAGAAAATGACTACAATCAGAGAACTGTTCCGTTCACCTGAGGAGTATATAGGGAAGAGAGTGACGGTGGGCGGATGGATCCGCAACATCCGTGATTCGAAGGCTTTTGGCTTTCTGGTGGTGAATGACGGGAGTTTCTTTACTCCCCTGCAGATCGTGTATCACGATACGATGGAGAATTTCCAGGAGATCAGTCATCAGAATGTCGGAGCAGCAGTGATTGCAACGGGTATGCTGGTGGCTACACCTGAGGCAAAGCAGCCCTTCGAGATGCAGGCAGAGAGTGTTAGGGTGGAAGGGGCATCATCCCCGGATTACCCGCTGCAGCCTAAGCGTCATACGATGGAGTACCTGCGTACGATCGGGCATCTGCGTGCAAGGACCAATACCTTCCAGGCAGTATTCAGGGTTCGTTCGGTACTGGCTTATGCGATCCACAGATTTTTCCAGGAGAGGGATTTTGTATATGCGCATACGCCGATCATTACCTCCAGTGATGCGGAAGGTGCAGGCGAAATGTTCCAGGTTACAACACTGGATATGACGAATGTGCCCAGGGGTGAGGATGGCAGTGTGGATTACACACAGGACTTCTTTAAGAAGAGTGCTAACCTGACAGTCAGCGGACAGCTTTGTGCAGAGACTTTCGCAATGGCATTCCGCAATGTGTATACCTTCGGACCGACTTTCCGTGCAGAAAATTCCAACACGACCCGTCATGCAGCAGAGTTCTGGATGATCGAGCCGGAGATTGCTTTTGCCGATCTGGAAGATGATATGGAACTGGCAGAGGCGATGATGAAATACATTATCAACTATGTGCTGGAGCATTGCCCGGAAGAGATGGCCTTCTTTAACAGCTTTGTAGATAAAGGACTGATTAAAAGACTGCAGGATGTGGCATCAGCCGATTTCGGCCGTGTGACTTATACAGAAGCGATCCGTCAGCTGGAAAAGCACAATCAGCACTTTGATTATAAAGTCAGCTGGGGATGTGATCTGCAGACAGAGCACGAGCGCTATCTGACAGAGAAGATCTATAAGAAGCCGGTATTCGTGACCGACTATCCGAAAGATATCAAAGCTTTTTATATGAAACAGAATCCGGACGGGAAAACCGTCGCCGCAGTCGACCTGCTCGTCCCCGGGATCGGTGAGATCATCGGAGGAAGCGAGAGAGAGTACGACTATGATAAGCTTCTTACCCGCATGAAGGAGCTGGGCATGGATACACAGAGCTATGACTATTATCTTGATCTTCGCCGTTTTGGCACCACCCATCATGCAGGTTACGGCCTCGGCTTTGAACGCTGCCTGATGTATCTGACCGGAATGGGCAACATCCGTGATGTACTCCCCTTCCCCAGGACGGTCGGGACTTGCGAATTATAACAAACCACAAGGAGGAATGCGCAGCATTCCTCCTTGCATCCTGTAAAGAAGAATGGGATAGGTAATCGCGAAACTATGGTCTGCCGGAAAAAATGCAGGAACTGCACTCTGAAATAGTGCTGGCTTCCGGAGTTTCACAATTATCTGAATAATTCAGAGAGAAGGAGAGAGCTCACGCATGGCAGTCATACTGGAAGATTTTCTGTTCAGTCTGAATACGGTACTGCCCGTTTTTATCATCGTGCTGGTCGGGTATTATATCCGGCGCAGAGGGACGGTCGACGAGGATTTCATTAACTGTGTATCCAACGTCGTCTTTTATTACGCTCTGCCTGCAGGAATCTTTCTGGATGTCGCGAAGACCGATGTCCGGGAGCTGGCCAATCCCCGCTTCGTGATCCTTTCGATATTGGGGACGGCAGCGGTCTTTGCCGGTGCCTGGCTGGTCATGGCAAGAAAGAAGGACCGGGATCCCCGTTCTATTGCAGCATCGGTACATGCAGCT
>CADBQK010000532.1 GCA_902796775.1 uncultured Lachnospiraceae bacterium | reverse complement strand
TCCATGATCTGCGGGATGCAGGCATTGACCAGATCGAGACCTTTCTGGTTTGTCAGTCTTGAAATGAGTCCGATCACAAATTTGTCCTCGTTCTCCTCAAGTCCAAGCTCACTCTGCAGGGCCAGCTTGTTTGCCTTCTTTTTGGCGATCGCATCTTCTATACTGTACTGCACAGCAATGTCCTGGTCTTTTGCAGGATCCCAGATATCGTAATCAATACCGTTTACAATACCGCGCAGTTTCCCCGAGTGATAACGCAGATGATCCGCCAGACCCTCTCCGTACTCGTACGTCTGGATCTCACCGGCATAGGTATTGGACACAGTAGTGATCATGTTGGAGTAAGTCAATCCGCCCTTAAACATATTCGCATCGAGCCAGTTCTGGGTCAGTGCATCCTTATTGAAAACATAATCCGGCAGATTCGTCCAGTACTGGATGGTCTCAATGTTGTAAATACCCTGGAAGCGCAGGTTGTGGATCGTGATCATGGTTTTTGCGTCTCCGATGGGAGTGTCCCGGAAAAATGTACGCAGATATACCGGCACGAGCCCTGCCTGCCAGTCATGGCAGTGGATGATGTTCGGCTGCCAGTTCATGTAATTCAGCGCCGCCAGTGCAGCCTTACTGAAATAGCAGTACTTCGGTATATCATCGATCAGGTTTGTATACGGTTTATCCCCTCCGAAAAATTCCTCGTTGTCAATGAAATCATAGACCACACCGTCCCAGACATACTCCATAATACCGACATAGTACTGTCTTCCGTCACTGGTCAGATCCATGTAGAAACTTCCCGCATAGATCATCTTCTCCTGATATTCCTGCGGAATACACTTATACCTCGGAAGGATCACTTTCACATCACAGTTCCTGCGGATCAGCGCCTTGGGAAGAGAGTACATGACATCTCCAAGCCCGCCGGTCTTTACGAACGGATAACATTCAGACCCGATAAACGCTATGCTCCTGCGAGGTGATTCGGGAGCCTGTGCCTGAGCCGGTTCCTCGATAGCAGCCGGAAATTCATCACCTGCAGCTTTTTTTGCTGCAGTCTCCTTTTCGGCAATTATAACGTTTGTTTTCTTAGCAGCCATTTTTCCCCCTCCTTCATAAGCGATATTATTTACTGTGTTTATGTGAGCACGCGGCTTTTTTTCGACAAAATACTTTGCAGTATCATCCGCGGTTTCTGTAGTCCCTATGTACTCATTATTATTTCCCTCAAATCCACCTATAGTCGGAAACGTCATAACAGGTTTCGGAAATTTGGTCAATCTGGACAGGGGGATATCATGTTATTAACTTTACTGCCTCGATATGCTATACTTATTGATGAACAGGGAATGTAAGGTGTCTGGAGGATTGTGAGGGCTGCTTTGCAGCGAAGCAATCCGTGTTATCAGGAAGGCCCAAAAGCGAAGAGAGGGAAGGTTTGGAATGATCAAAAAAAGAAGCGGGAAGGTATTTCTTTTTCTTGCGGCAGCTATGCTTGCGGCGGGATTGTTTGTCCCATCCATACAGGCGAAGGCATCAGCGAAAAAGAAGGTGCTCGTGGCCTATTTTTCCGTAACCGGGAATACGAAGAGCGCAGCAAAAAAGATCCATAAGGCGGCCGGAGGGAAGTTGTACCGAATCAGGCCTGAGATCCCCTACACAGAAGAGGATATTGACTATGATCAGGAGAACTGCCGGGCAAATCTGGAGCAAAGAGACGGAAAGGTCAGGCCTCAGATCAAAGGGAAAGTAAAAAATATCCGCAAATATGATGTGATTTTTGTGGGCTATCCCATCTGGTGGGGTAAGGAGCCCATGATCATCCGTACCTTTCTGGAGTCCTACAACCTGAAAGGCAAGAAGATCATACCTTTCTGCACCAGCGGAGGCAGCGGGATCTCCGGAAGTAAAAAAGGGATCAGGAAGGCAGCCAGGGGGGCAAAAATCCAGAGCGGGAAAGATCTGACCGGAAAGTCCTATAAAAGCGTGAAAAAGTGGGTAAAGAAAAAATTGAAATAGACGTAACAGTCAGGAAAGATTGTAAAAAAGATTCATCTGCAGCTGCTGATGATATTACTTCTTCTCATAATCTGCACACCATGATATATTCTTCGTCATTTCATCTATTATGTCAAATCCGACATTCTTATACATCCTGACCGCGTAGTGCGCTTTCTTAACTCCGTATTCAGGTCAAGGGACAGATATCTCCGTCCGCACTGATCTGCATGATCTCTCCATCCCTGATCCTGTAGGCCTCGCCGCGGATTTCCGCTCGTTCCCCTGTCTGAAACAGGTAGCTGCCGTCCGTGATAGCGTAAAATGTATGTCCTATGCTGTCGGCATATGTGATATCCTCCATGAGCCGCATCCCGTCAATA
>CADBQK010000531.1 GCA_902796775.1 uncultured Lachnospiraceae bacterium | reverse complement strand
GGTCCATGGAAAATACCGGATAAAAGGCAGTTTTGTAATCCAAAGAATCGTGAATTCTGTCCAGTTCACCGTGAATCAGCCGTTTGTCCACGCCATATGAACGTACGACGTCGCGGCCGTTCTTAAGGTGCCAGCAAAGGAGAATTCGTCCATAATTATACCCGGAATCTTCCTGAGGATCCGCGACCGGATTGCCTTCGGCATCGGTATTATGAAACATCCAGGAGACGGACTGTTCTGCAATTGTCCGGAAGGCCTCTATATCCGGAGAATGCATCCTGCCGGCAAATTCCAGAAACTGGTCGCTGTCATCATACTGAATATAATAATTGCCGTTACCGGACTGCTCCAGCCGGAGTTTACGATACTGCCAAAGATCCCCGAAATCATCGCAGTGAAGGGCAGCAGAGGAAACGTCGCCTGTCTTAGGGATATAACGGTCATAACCCGCAAGGTCGAAACGGAAAAAGGCAAATCCGGCAAGGGCGAGAAGAATGCAGGCCGCCAGCTGGATCCGGTGGCTGAATAAGGCTTTGAAATCAAAATGATAGATGATTTCCATAATGCAGCAGCTGATGAATGTGCTGCAGATGATCCAGAAGACTGCCCAGGCGTCACTGCCAAGGATCGCATACATAATGAGACCGCACCCCATTCCCGCAGGAACGGAAATCAGGAATTTGATGGGCGCTTCCGTCCGGCGGAAAGACATGGCATTGCCCGCCGCTTCGGAGCGCCGGATGCGGATGAGCCACAGACAGAATAAACCCAGCAGGAAAGCACCGGCCAGTGCTTTCAGAGCTCTTGTAATTTCGGGAATATCTGAGATCGGCAGCATCCACACGAATGCGGAACTATGCTGGAACAGCATCATCAGATGCTGTTCATTGCCATAAAAGGTGCGGAAAAACTGTGCCATCATTCCTGTAATCAGACCTGTAAGAGAAGGCCCGTAGGCGTAAAAAACACAGATACCCAGCAGGGCAACAAAAGTGTTTCCGGTCAGCAGCATAGCCAGGACGGTCGTCATATAGGCCAGCAAAAAGAAGCACATATGTCCGCAGAATCCTGCGATCGCTGCCGCAAAGCAGCCGGGATAACCTGTATAAATATTTACGACCAGAGAAGCCAGCAGGCTCATCAGGAAATAAGGAAGGGCAACAATCAGGACGCTTCCCAACGTAACAATTCCAAAGTAATGTTCCCTCCGCACAGGAAGACAGTGATAAAAATCTGTTTTACTCCTGTTATGAAGCCAGGAGAGGGCTGAAACGCCAATGACGGCGGCCAGGCAAACCAGGATAAAGCTCAGAAAACCGTTATCGGTCATGACCCAGTTACAGAAGTTTTCATAGATCTCTTTCTGAGCCGCTGCACGGGCTGCTGCCGGGTCAACACTGTTCAGGATGTTTTCTGTAGAAAGGCAGCTGCTTGCCTGCAGCAGCATGGCAATAGGGAAGAGAAAAAAGAACAGCAGGGAGCAGAGCGCCCAGGACCAGACCCGCCGCTTCAGGTTTTCTTTCAGAAGATCAAAGGATGAGATTTTTGATGTCATATCCATTTACCTCCGTTTCACTGATAAAGATTTCCTCCAGAGTGAGCGGTACCAGCTCATAGAACAGAGGAGCATAGGCTTCCATCCGGTGCAGGATTTCCTGTGCATCGCCGCGCACGGTAAGCGTATAAATGCTTCCGCGCTGTTCCTTCAGAACGATATCAAGATCCGGCAGGTCTTCGATCTTCATTCCGGGATGCAGTACCAGCTGCAGCTTGTGGAGGCTGAGCTTCATTTCGTCCAGATCCCTGGAAAAGAGGATGCCGCCTTTGTGCAGCAGGCCTACATGATCACAGATATCCTCCAGTTCCCTCAGGTTATGGGAAGTAATGACAGGTGTGAGACCGCGTTCCTCAATTTCGCCTGCCATAAGAGATTTGACCGCCTGGCGCATAACGGGATCCAGTCCGTCGAAGGTTTCGTCACAGAATAGATAACGGGTTCTTGCGCAAAGGCCCAGTAAAATGGACAGCTGTTTTTTCATTCCTTTGGAATAAGTACTGATTTTACGGCCGGAAGGCAGGTCGAATGCCTTCATAAGTTCCTGGAACCGGGATGTATCAAAGCCGGGATAAAGACTCTGATAAAATCGCATCATTTCAGACGGCGCCGCGTTTGGAAAGAAATACTGGTCATCGGAAATATAGAAAAAGCTTCCTTTGACTGCAGGATTCTCAAAAACTTCAGCCCCGTCTATGGAAATGCTGCCTTCGTCCGGCTTCAGGATGCCTGCGGCCAGTTTGAGAAAAGTACTCTTACCGGCACCGTTGGTGCCGACAAGCCCGAAAACACTGCCATCCCGGATGACGGCACTGATATGGTCTACCGCAGTGACATTATCATATCGTTTGGTCAGATTTACAGATTCAATCATCTGCCTGTCCTCCTTTATGAATAGTATGGGAGCGCTCTTTGTGGTAGAATGTATGTATGATACTGCAGAGCGCGT
>CADBQK010000530.1 GCA_902796775.1 uncultured Lachnospiraceae bacterium | reverse complement strand
GATAACCTCGTCCTTTATGGTAAGCACCGCAGGGCGGATCACATTCTCAACGCAGTTCCGATCCACAAGTACCATGGACAGATCCTGAAGTTCCAGCTCCACAAGGCGCAGATTTGGCATAAAATGAGAACCCGCTCCCTGCATGGCGGATGTCCGCAGCCCGGCCCGGCAGATTGCAACCGTCGGAACACCCAGTTTTTCAATATACGCCGTGTTGATCGCCATATACATGGCACAGCTTCCTGCATCCCCATAACCGGATATCACCAGATCCACATCTGACAGCCACTCTCTGAGACGCGGTTCATATTCTGCATCAAACTCAATCTCTTCCGTATCCCTGGGATACTGGAATTCCTTCAGCCTGATCCCCGGATACTCCTGTTTCAGAAGTTTCCCAAGCTCCGAAAGCACGATCGGCGATGTCTTTTTAAAAATTGAAAAAAGTCCGATGCTCTTTCCTTCCAGTGCTTTGATTCTGGGGCTGAAGATCGTTCTTTCCGGCGTTTCAACTGACGCCCAGGGTGATAATACTGTGTATGTCATATCGGATTTCGTCACCTCCATTACCTGTTCGTTTCCAAAGGAGTGTTCTCTTCTGATCCTGCCTATTTATTCTCCTGCTGTTTCAGCAGCTGTGAAAAATGTCTTTCCGGAAGAATTGCGAAATGGAAGATCGGCTTATCTACCCGGACAACCTTGTAAGGGCTGTGCCAAAGCCCTTTTGGCAGAAAGATAAGGGTGCTTTCGGTAATGGAATATTCCTCCCCGTCGATCGTATAAATAATCTCTCCATTCAGGTTATAAGGATCAGACGGATCTGATCCGAAATATCCCAGGATCTCCGTGCTGTCCTCATGAACATGGGCGGGCGGTCCTTCCATCGGTTTATAGTACCAGATACACTCAATGCTGCAGGCTCCGTCATTAACACTGGAATCCATCCAGGCAATACTCCGGCGGATGTCCTGAGGCAGACGATAATGGGTCAGTTCCAGCGGACGAGGCGTCCTCACAAACAAATGATCATATTTACCCATGATTTTCTCCTTTCACACAGAACAGAGCTGCCCCCTGGCAGCATTGCCCCCGGGAGCAGCTCCGGACAGATCAATAGTCAATAAATTCCTGTTTTACCGGCGGATAATCCTTCACCAGCTGTTCCCAGTCCCTGGGAAGATCGATCTTGATGCAGGCAGGTCCGCCGTGGTCTCCGGAACCCGGCATAACTGCACAGCGCGGATTGGCTTCGGAACCAGCCACAAATACCTGCAGATGGTCAGCAGACCAGAACTTACGGCAGATAATGGAAGGATCCTTCAGCGGCAGCGGCACATACTTCGGTGCATGGTTGTTATCTGCCATCCAGCGGATCGGAGCATTTCCAAAGGGCTTGCGGGCATACTCAGTAATATAGGCAGTCACTTCCTTACGGGAATGGAAGCCTGCATCCTTCAGGTATTTCGCCCATACGGGTGAGATCAGGTAGGTACATCCCGGATCAAAAGCTCCTTTGTCATCTGGTGAGCACATCTTTTTGAGACCGTCTACTGCTGAAGTACAGGAGCCCAGGAAATCCCTGGAATGTGCCCAGACCATGGTAAGGGCGGAATCTTCTCTTGCAAGTCCGGCTTCCTCCACATGATACGGATCCCAGGGGCAGGCTTCTTCGTTCTCTCCAAACAGGACACCGCCACGGGCTTCATGGCCGGTATAGGCATTGTCTTCGAATCCCGGACGAACCCCGGAAATATTCATGATGATCAGAGAGATCGCTCTCGGGATCGTTACTTTGGCAAGCCCATATGGGCTCAGGAAATTATTGCTGCAGTTGACGCCCAGTGCCTCGCGGATCGGACCGTTCAGCATAAAGACCGGAGCAAACCCGGCCACTGAACAGGTCCAGCCGACAATGTGTACCTTGGGATCTACCATTGCCTTCACAGCTGCGATCAGCACAGGCAGATGGGTCGGCTTGCAGCCGGCCATCACAGCATTAACGGCAATCTTTTCTACCGTCGCCTTACCCAGCATCGGCGGGATCTCTGCAATTACGGTATCAGGCGCCAGATCCGTTCCACGCATCATCTCATCAACAGCTTCTCTGGTGGGCGGCACGACAGGCTGTCCATGATTCCATCCTTTTGCGTAGAAATAATCATTGACCTCTTCGAATGTTCCGGTAAAAGTCTCATTGACATATTTGTTGCCAACGGCTTCAGGCTTTGAAGCTTCCT
>CADBQK010000529.1 GCA_902796775.1 uncultured Lachnospiraceae bacterium | reverse complement strand
CGGCTGTCGCCGTGATTTTATCAATTTTGCCGGTTACGATACAAGAGAAAAGAAGGTAGAAATGAACGCTGCCGTCTGGTTTGATCCTTCCGTAAGAGGCGGTACCGCCAACAGCTATTATCAGGCATTTGTCGCCATGGTCGAATCCGGAGATCTGGATGTGGTGGTTATGTCATCGGCCGGGCTGAAGGGGATCGGGAGCAGCGGAAGACTAATGGATCTTACAGATGAGCGGGTCAATGATCTGTTTCAGAAATATGAGGACAGGATCATATACTGCGACCCCTACGATGAGGACTACGGGACTTCACAGGTACCGGTAGGGATCGATGTCTCGGACAGTCTCCTGGTGACGAAATACAGCCTCTATGAAAATGACTGTGTACTGGGCATAGGCGCGTATACAAAAAGACCGGAAAATGTAAAAAGCTTTTTGGCGTTTATTTTGTCTGAAGATTCATGACAGATCAGCAATGTAAGGAGTACGGGTGTGGGAAGACTGATCGGCGGACTGCTGGATAACAACAGTACCTTTGGAAAAATCATGACGAGACTGGGAATTATCATCGGAGCAAATCTGATGTTCGTGTTGTTTTCGCTGCCTTTTGTGACCATCGGACCGGGGCTGGCAGGATTGCATTACTGCACGCTGAAGTGTCTTCATGAAGACGGCGTGATCAATCCCTTCAGGGCTTTCTGGACCGGCTTTAAGACAAACCTGAAGCAGGCGCTGATCTGCAGCCTGGCTGCTGAAGCGATCACCATGATTCTTGTGCTGGATATCAGGTTCTGCAATAGCCAGGGAGGCATCCTCACAGTTTTCAAATACGCCTGCTATGCGCTGCTGTTATTTCTGATAATTGAGATGATATATCTTATGCCTGTCATGGCATGCTTCGAGGATACTATTCCTCACCTGCTGCGCAACGCCCTGTTTTTTGCTTCAAGACGGCCGCTGAAGATGCTGCTGGCTGTTGCGATTCACATTGTGCCGGCTGTTGTTACAGTGATAGATACACATCTTCGCCCGCTCTACGGTTTCCTCTGGACAGTATGCGGTTTCGGACTGATCGCCATGATGATGGCGAAACTGCTGATCAGAGATTTTGAAGAGTTCCTTCCGAAAACGGAAGAAGAGCAGATCCCGAAGAAACCGTCAAAAACCCGGCGGGCAATTTTGAAAGAAATGAAGAAACTGGATCAGTGATCACTGATTTTTTATAAACGGGGGAAAACTGGATGTTTGATTATCTTCAGCAGCCTCAGGAACAGCGTTTTCTGGATCTGCGCCTTATTTTCTGCGGGAGAGAAGACTGCACATCTCTTCACAGCTGGGGACCCGGGATCCGGCCAAACTATGTCATCCATTATATCACGAAAGGGAAGGGGATCTTCCGTGCAGACCACGAGACATGGGAGCTCCATGAGAAAGAGGGGTTTCTGATTAAACCGGAAGTGCAGACCTATTACCAGGCTGACAAAGACGATCCCTGGACATATTCATGGATCGGGTTTGAAGGGCTTCTGGCTCCGCTGCTTCTTCGGGATCTGGGGCTTGGCGACGGCCGGTTCACCTTCTTCTGCAGCAGGAAGGAGGAGCTTGAGCAGGTTTTCTCGAATATGCTGCAGTACCAGCATTATTCGGAAGTCAACGACTATATGCTGCAAAGTCTGCTATATCTGTTTTTTGCTCATCTGCTGAAGGATATCGTGATACATACTCATTCGACCGTCCCGGGCCGGAATGATTATGTGCAGGGGGCGATCCGCTATATCCGCAACAATTATTGCAACCCCATTAAAGTATCCGATATCTCTGCATATATCGGTATCGACCGAACTTATCTGTATACTCTTTTCAGGCAGGAGACCGGGATGAGTCCCGGAGATTATCTGCGGAATTTCCGGCTGACCCGTGCCGCAGAGCTTCTCAGGCTCAGCCGGTATTCGGTAGAAAACATCGCTTTTTCGTGCGGATATCAGGATGCCCTTGTTTTTTCCAAAGCATTTAAAAAGAAATACGGTATTACTCCTCTTCGGTACAGGCAGGGATAAGTCCTGCAGTGACTGCCTTCCGGGAATGATACAGTAATGCCTTGTGAAACAAAAACCTGTTTGCTATAATCATAGCCGACAGGTTTTTTGATTCCTGAAATTCAATTATGAACATAGCAGGAGATAGATGTAAAAATGAAATTAGGTATCGAAATCCGAAGGCCTGATTTTCATAATTCCCCATATCTCCATGAAAGCCCATAAATGCCCATTCTGCAAGGGTTTGAAGCAAATCTGAAATTCATGTATCTCTACACAAGTCCATGTATTTTCATGCCAAATT
>CADBQK010000528.1 GCA_902796775.1 uncultured Lachnospiraceae bacterium | reverse complement strand
GGTTCGTGTGATTAAAGGTTCTGTGTTTGACGTTGCGGTGGATCTGAGAGCTGACAGCCCAACCTATGGAAAGTATCATGGCGAGATTCTCACTGAAGAGAACAAGCATCAGTTCCTCATCCCTCGTGGATTTGCTCATGGATTCCTGGTGCTGAGTGATGTGGCAGAGTTCTGTTATCTCTGCGATGACTTCTATCATTCTAATGATGAAGGCGGGATGGCCTGGAATGATCCGGCGATCGGTATTCAGTGGCCGAAGCTGGTGGGAGAGTATAAGGGAACGGCGAGTGCTGAAGGCTATACCGTTGATTGTGTACCACTGAACCTGAGGGACAAGGATCAGAAGTGGCTCGGTATTAAGGACACATTTAAGTTTTAGAGCTTCTCCTGTAGGTGGCCGTAGGGTGCTGTCGGCTGGAAAAGGGTTCTGTAAAAACAAAAGACATTTACAACATCTGTTTTACAGCTAAAGAAAGTAGCAATGAGAGGAAGTAAAACCATGATAAAGCTCGATTTGCATATTCATTCCTATGCGAGTAAGTACAAAGAGGGCAGAGGAATTGTAGATGCCTCCACGATTGAGAATGTTAACGTTTTGCTTCAAAAGCTTAATGAGTATGACGTTGCACTGTTTTCTATCACAGATCATAATAGGTTTTGGCCGGAACTATATGAAAAACTTGATGAATTGATTGCTTCAGGGCAATATCCCCAAGTACATGGGCTTTTAGCTGGCGTAGAATTTGATGTTCAAATTGACCCAGAGATGTCGAAGTGTCACATCATTACTGTCTTTGATGCTCAGAACAATAAGGAAAACTATCAAAAGATTTATGATGCCATCGAGCAGCACAAGCTGGAAGACAAAGATGCTTACTATTCAAAAAGAGATTATGAGGATTTGCTCCGAGAAATTGGACTTGATGTAATATTAATTGCCTGCCAAAGGAATAGCCTAGATAGACACAATGGTCACCATAATTCACTTAGTGAAACTACAATGGAGCCGCAAAAGCTACTGATGGCAGGCTACATTAACGCACTTGAATTCCAGAGGCCTAATGTCGAGGGCATTCTGAGGGACAATCTTAAGAAGGTTCCAGTACAGGTAGGACTGATTACGGGGAGCGATTGCCATGAATGGGCGGCCTATCCGAATCATGATGCTAGACGGGGTAATCCGGAGTTTGTTCATCCCAGAGCAAATATTCTTCCTACCTTCAAAGGGTTATTGATGGCGGTGACTTCTCCAGAAACGAGAATTAATCAGCAAGAAAACAGGAATAGAGAATACGTACAATACATTCAGCTCGGTGATAAAACAATTCCGTTGACTAATGGGCTGATAGCTATCATCGGAGAAAACGGCTCTGGAAAATCTTCGTTGTTGAAGATACTCCAGGGGAAAACATCAGAGTCTTTCGTTAAGAAAATTCGAGATAAGAATTCTATAACCTATTCGGAGACCGATGGTTCCAAGAGACTTTACATAGAGCAAGGCCAAATTGTAGACAAATTTGGAAAAGGAAGCCTATTTCCCCCTGACAATTTCTTGCCGGTGGATCATTCAGAGTTTCGGGCCGCGTACACTTCATTTTCAAAAGGAATACTTGATTGCATAAAGAAAAAGATAAAAACAAGGGAGGCGTATAAACAGCTTGAAGTGGAGTCATTAGAATATAATGAATTAATCCATTCGGCCTCATATTATATCAATTTGCTTGTAGACAGTGACTACGCAGAAATCGATAATGTGCATGAGCAATATGACAAGGATCTTCACAATTTGTTGGAAACATTTTTCCGCATGCGATCCGATAATTATTACGTTAACTTCCAAAATGAGCTGAATCAGATTATTGAATTGTTAGGCAAAATCTATGGGGCAGTTCATGAAGCTTCTGATGCAAAAGTGGTTGAGAGGTTGGTTAAGAATCATATTGTTTCAGCCCAGATAGAGTATGATCAAAAAGTCAAAGAAGCGGCAACATCACAACAGTTGGATCAACGGGATTATTTGGAAAAAAGAAAAGCATTCATTAGTAAGATTGTTAATGCCGCAAGAAAGAATTCTGAGGATACTCATTTCCCGGATAGCCCAAGAGTAATTCATGGATGTAGTATAAACCCACGCCATGGATTCAGTTTCAATTCTGAAGCAAAATATAATGATAGAGATGTAATAGACGATTTTCTCGGGAAAATGTTTACTTCAGACTATAAAACGTTTGAGGCACTACAGACTATTGAGACATATGATGCGTTAAAAAACGCAATATATCGCTGTACATCAATCGAACAAATAGACAGGCAATTCGAGCACAATTTAGATTCTTTCTTGGACGAGATGTGCAAGACTACAGATTATATAGTGGATACTTCCCAGCGCAATGAAACTTTGGGAAATACTCTTGGAGAACTGTCACTGGCGTATTTTAAATATATGACAGAGCATGAAACAGAGAGATGCATATTTTTGATTGATCAACCGGAAGACCATATTTCTAATAATAACATAAGCCAAAAGCTTCTTAGATACTTCAATTCAATCAGGACAAAGAAGCAGATCATTATGGTTACACACAACCCACTTTTAGTTGTCAATCAGGATGTAGACCAAGTCTTATTTGTTCGGAAAAACGGTGATAAAATAAATGTTGTTTCCGGTTGTCTTGAATATGAAGATGAAGATATTAATATTCTGGATCTTATTGCAAAGAACATGGATGGCGGAAAAGATTCGATCGAAAAGAGGTTAAAAGTCTATGGAAAAGAAAATCGTCTTGACAATGCAGCCATCTAAGGATATTGATATTGTAATAAATGATTACAATCGAATTACCATTGGACAGGCCAGTAGAGCGGTAAAAGCTGACGACATATATAATCTTTTGGGGTACGAACGGGGAGATATCTACACTGTAGAGAGCGTAAACGAACAAAATATAGATGTCCCAGTTTTGCAGTTTTTCGTGGAATTGTTTAAAGATATAACTGATCGTTTGAATCGATTGAGTGAGACGCAGAACGATGACTTAGATGAGAATGCGGAGGGAGAGGAAGAAACCACAGGAAGAGGTACGTATTCATTTGATCAGATGGATGATGAGGAACTTCCTTTTTAGGTTTTTGCTTTATGTCGAGCACCTATGGATCCCACTTCGCTTAAATATACGCATGACGAATGCCCTGAAAAACGCCGGGAAAACGCGGTAATCCGGCTTTCTTTTCCAAAGGTCCGATTAGAACGGCCTGTTTACTCTGAGGGAGGAGAATGATATATGGCCCGACCAAAGAAGAAAAATACAAATCCGGCTCTCTCTATGGAGCAACTACTATCTCAAGCAATCGAGCTTTTCCAGGAGCCCTATGATGATCGGGGTGAGCGGGACGCTTCCTTGCCGTCCATCCGGACGGTTGCAACCGCCCTAGCGTAATAACAAAATCAAGGACGCTTATGGAAGAGACGCTTATCTACTATCTGGAGCAGCATGGGGAAACTGTTACGTCAAAAGGCGATTTGATCAAACTCTATGGTCAAGTAAAAAGCCTACGAGGAATGACACAGAGCAGCACTTATGATAAGCGGGTCATTGATTTGCTTAGCGGACTTGAAAAAATCGTCAATAGCATTGCCAACATGCGAAATCTGAACAGCGATGCTCACGGTGCTGGAAGCGGCAGAATTAACATCAAAGAGAAAGAGGCCAGACTGGTAATGAATTCCGCGATCAACTATTGCGTGTATATGCTGGGATAGGAATGTGTCGGAGAGAAAGCCTTCGCGGACCGACCGGCAGCTTTTAAAAACAGCGATACAGCCGTTGCATGTCGCAGAATGCAGATAGAGGTGTCCATGGAGAAGAATGATCCATTTTTTCTAATTAAGACTGAGAATTATGGGACAGGGTCGCCGTTTTTTGCCAGATTACTGCTCTTTATATTGCAGCTAAGAGATCTGTTGTTGCCTTCTGAAGAAGCAAGGCTGGAATTTGATAGGATATATGATCGCTTTTTTGAACCGGCAAAATCCGCATATCTTTCCTTTCGAAGCCTGGTGAATACTCATAATGAATATGTAGAAGAGCTTATCTCCAGTCATTTGATCTCAGTACAGAATAATACTATCTCTGTGGATAAAACTATTGATTCTGATGTACGAAGGTTGACGAACTCAATCTTATCTGAAGCAGATATTGCATTTAAAGGCTATATAAATGAGTTCTCTACATTATTTGATGGTTTGCATCTTGGCTTCATGGCACAAAAAGAAAAAGATTACCAGAAAGGACTGGAAAACCTTCGTGCCATGGATAGTCTACTGGCTGATTACGTGGATGAAAATCGAAAGACATGGGAAAGAAGGCTGAATAAAACACGAAATGAAATGGTGCATGGTGGCTGGCAACTGCCACAGTACCAGTTTGGTTTTAATAAGGAAGCTGATCGACTAGAAATGTATCCTCCTCAGATTGAGGGTATGATGTATTTGGATTTTTTGGGTACTATTCTCTCTGGTTTGTTCACATTTGTGGAGGAAATGACAGTTTATCTATTATCTACGCAGCTTCGGTTTCAGATTGTTTATCAGATACCAATAGAAAACCGGAAGAAAGAGAATCTGGCAAGATTTGCCTTGGGCTATATAACAGATCAATACCTTGATCCCTGGGAGCTCATTTATACTCGCCCGGATTATAGTCTCACAGAATAAAGATGTTCGAAGTCAGGGGAGGAATGATTCGGATGTGGTATCCCGGTTCCGGACGATGTGGATGCCAACGAGTTTGATAACGTGCTCCGGAATATCCAGAACTACATTGTTATGGAGTCGCTGCGGATATTTACAGCGGGGAAGATGAGAAAACACTGGTCAGGCTTTGCAGAGCATTAAAGCAATGCAGAAGGACTTCAAACCTGGAAAGAACTACCATGAAAAACTATCCTTGACATTCAGCGACATGACATTCCATGACATTCAGAGAGATGAAAATCCCGGCCATAAGTTTACATAAAAATATTATGTAAAATATTATGTAATTATGTAAACTTATGGCACATAGATCTTATTTGGCTACAATCATTTGTTCTAGGGTAATTTCTCAAGCGGTTCTCAAATCTGGAGAAGTGTGGGAGTTGCAGCGAAAATAGCGGATCCGTACGCCTAGGGAGCCAAACATCAATCTTTTCTGTGTAACCGCATGTCTTTGGCCGTTATTCCGAAATAGTTTTTAAATGCTTTCCCAAAATATGTATTATTGTTATACCCGACGGCGATAGCCACTTCATTTACATTGAGTTTTCCTTCCTGTATTAACTCTTTTGCTTTTTCCATTCTGACCGAAATCACGAAATCTTTATAGTTCATTCCTTCTTCTTTTTTAAATAGTTTACTGAAGTAAAAACTCGACAGACCCAGTTCTCTCGCTATATTTTTCAGAGACACATCCCCTGAACAATTCTCTATAACAATTCTTTTTGCCATTTCAATCAGACGATGGTAATTCGACATCCGGTCATTTTCTATTCCTATCCCCAACGCTTTCGATGTGGACTTTATAAATGCGTATAGAATATCTACCGCTTTATTCAGACCTTCTGCCGATTGCAGATCTGAGTCGATTGTTATCAATAAGATGATGTGGGATAGCGGAACCGTAGGTATGGAAGATCTAAAAGCAGAAACTATTTCAATGCCGGAAAATCATTGGTTTAGTTGCGCCCCTATGAGATTCCGCGTATAATAGCTGTAGGGCTGTAATGAATATGAATATGAAGGGCGTGAGCTTAATGATTTGGATGGGTTTTCTAGATAGTATGCCATTGGCTCCTGTTGAAGAAGATATGCTTCGCTTTGCAAATGATAATCTTTTCAGTCTGGTCGAGATGCAGATTGACTTATATGAGAGTTTAAAAGATGAATACAATCCGGAGTATCTTTTCCCTACAAGAAAATTTGCCAAAGAACCGGAGAAATGCATCGATACCTTGTATGAATTGCGAGATACGATTCAGAGCGACGTTATCTATAACAGTCTTCCGCCATTACAGAAATATGTGCTGTACAATTTGATGGAAATACGCATAGATGAATATAAGCATTACGGTGATGACTTCCGCTTTAAATTGCCGGATAGATTAAAAGAAAGAATCCGAGAGGAATATGTTGATATATGTGGATTCGACCAGGAGCCGGATGAAGCATACAAGACTGCCATTGAGATTCTAGAGTCGCCTGACGAATATATTCCCAATTGCTTTGAAGATACGGACTTTTTGGAGGAAGATCTTCGCAAATATGTTTGGCTCGCAATCAACAATAAGGATCTCTTTTTACGCACGATGAGCTATGAAGAACTGGATGGGCTTATAGAGGTAATGCCTGGGGATATCGCCAGACAGTATACAGAATTCAGAAAAAAGCAGGCGGTAATTGGGCAGGCTCTGAAAAAAGAAGATTCTTCAAGACCAACCGTTTTCCTCTCATATAATCATAAAAGCGATATTGTTGACGAATTAGAAAGCAGACTATCTGAAATCGCAGATGTTCGCAGAGACAAGAATAGCTTAGGCTACTGGGACAATCTTACTGCTTTTATGAATTCGATTCGTAAGGCTGACTTCGCAGTGCTGGTAATCTCTGACTGGTACCTGAAATCTGTACCATGCATGTATGAGGTCATGCAGCTTATGAAAGATGAGGGTTGGAACCAGCGCGTTATGTATATAGTTGAAGACAATGCGAGAGGAATATATAAGGTACAGGAACAGCTGGATTATATTAAGTATTGGAAAGAGAAGGAAGAAAAGCTTGCTGAAGAACTCAAAGCGCTTGATCCAGCGGAAACCATGTATCAGGCAGAGGAATTAAGAAAAATTCGGCTGATCAAGCTTCATATTGGGGAGTTAATCGAAAAAGTCTGCACGGTTAATAATCCAGATGCGAAAGATGCAATAGCAGCTGTAGTTAACAGAGTTTTACCATCTTCCACGGGGAATACAACCGATCCAAAAACTAATAATGATGATAATGAAGAGAATAAGAAACAGGCATCGAGACATGAATACAACAGGATATTTGCTATTCGAAAACTGACAGAAGACGAGTTCCGGAAAGAAGAAGAGAGACAACTTGAGAATTATATCTTCGATCCTGAAGACCCATTATGTGGCTCATGGGAAGATATAGTAAGCCAACGCTGCCACATGGAGATTTACAGGCATGATGGGAAATACTTTATAAGAATACAGTGGGCTTCATCAGCTTGGGAATACCATGAATGGTCAATGTCCGGTGAATGGAATGAAAAGATGCAGGCGATTTGCTGTACTGATGAGTGCAGCAGAATGATAACAGGTCTGGAGCGCGGAAATACAGGGAAACTGGAAATTACGACTCTTTATAACAATGGTATCAGTAAGCTGTTTTTTCACAAACGAGAATGCCACTGGCTTGACGCGAGTGACACGACGGGCTATCGCTGTAGATTTGTTAAAATGAACAATAAATAGTATTGCGCAGTCTGTTCGGAAGAACAGCTCTGTCGCCACAATCGCCCGTTTTGTTCATGAGCAGTTTCCGGATATGAACGATGAGATGGTGACGGCTGTTGCTGACGGAATGAAAGGCACTTTGTAAGTGGGGGAGCGTACATGAACGAGTATTCAAGGATCATACTGTAGCAGTACTGTGCCAGACACAGAAAGAGAAAACTGGCCAGGTTGGTTGAATTGTCTTATGATCCTGCTGCCGACGTGACGGATATCGATGCACTATACCTTGAGAAACTCATTGACCAGACAGAGGATGAGGAGATTCGCTCAGCGCTGCAGGATCTGGACGACTATCTGTTTGGCTGGTGATTTTTCTTGCTATCTGCCCATCCGGACATCCCGGCGGATTGATGCTGAGTCTGCGCCGACACGAAGCAGCGCACGGGAATATGTGGCTGAACAGGCACTGAGGTTTTTGATGAAGAACGGCTTCTGGAAGAGACTGGATGATGCCGGAATTTGTGACGAGGAGCTGGAAAAGGCCATGTGGAAAACGTTCGATTCATAGATCCGCGGTGATCTGCGCTGCGGGATAAATAAAAACCGCCGTACTGC
>CADBQK010000527.1 GCA_902796775.1 uncultured Lachnospiraceae bacterium | reverse complement strand
GCTGGATCATCTCCTCATGGATTCCTACTCAATTGATGACAGACAGGTTCTAACCCTTGTTTCCTCAGCCCTTCATTTTGCGGATTCCCAGCTGGCCGAAATCAGCGAAGAGCTGGATCTGCTCATCCACTCATCATAAAGGTGTGCCTGCTAGGCGCATGTTTGCAAGGCGTATGGAAACAGTGTATACTGGAGCAGATTGATGTCCGGAGGAAGAAAGTTTGAATGCCAAAGACGTTCAAGCTTTCATCGGTGCCGCAGCAGGCGCGTCACCGATGCGCACGCTTGCCTGCGGCAAGGAACAATTCATGAACAGTGTACTTGCATACCTGGAAGCCTCGGCGAAACAGTATCCTGATAAGACTGCCCTTGCGGATCTGGACGAGGCAGTCTCTTTTGCACAGCTGGAAAAAACGGCGCGAAAGATAGGGACTGCTTTGGCCGGAAAGATCAGCTGCTGCTCTCCGGTGCCGGTTTTACTTCCCAAGTGTGTGAAAGCCATTGAAGTATTTCTCGGAGCCGTTTATGCAGGCAGTTTTTATACGATGCTGGATCAGAAACAGCCGAAGGAGAGACTGGCCAGGATCCTGCAGACATTGGACGCAAAGGTGCTCGTGACAGACAAAGAAGGTCTGGAACTGGCCAGGACACTGCTGGAGGAAGGAAATGGAGAAATTCTCCTGTTCGAGGATCTGGCCGAAACCGGGGAAGATCCTGTCCTTTTGAAAAGAATTCGGGATAACATGGTGGATACGGATCCGCTGTACGTGAATTTTACCTCCGGTTCTACGGGTGTGCCGAAAGGGGTTGCCGTCTGCCACCGTTCTGTGATTGACTTTATCGACTGCTTCACGGAGATTTTTGGGATCACGCAGGAAGACGTGATTGGAAATCAGGCTCCGTTTGATTTTGATGTTTCGGTGAAAGATTTGTACAGTACCCTGAAGACGGGTGCCACGATGCAGATCATTCCCCCGAGATTCTTCTCCATTCCGACCGAGCTGATGGATTTTCTGATAAACCGGAACGTTACGACGCTGATCTGGGCGGTTTCTGCATTGACCTTGCTGTCCAGACTGCACATATTTGAATACAAGATCCCGGAAAAGATCCGCCGTGTCATCTTTTCCGGAGAAGTGATGCCCGTCCGGCATCTGAATGTCTGGCGTGAAGCTCTCCCAGGGGCGGCATTTTATAATGTCTACGGTCCGACGGAGATCACCTGTAACTGTACCTGGTATAGGGTGGAGCGCAGTTTTGATCCTGCAGATCCCGCGGATGTCATCCCGATCGGGCGTCCATTTCCCAATGAACGGGTGTTCCTTCTGGATGAAGAGGATCATCTGGTGGAAGAGTCTGGAACTGTGGGAGAAATCTGTGTGGCCGGGACGGCACTTGCTCTTGGCTATTACCGCAATCCGCAGGCGACCGCGGCTGTTTTTGTACAGAACCCCCTGAATGACCGTTATCCGGAACTCATTTACCGGACCGGGGATCTGGCCGAGTATCTTGATGACGGAAACCTCCTGTATGTCGGAAGAAAGGATTTCCAGATCAAGCATATGGGGCACAGAATAGAGCTTGGAGAGATTGAGAAGGCCATGCAGTCGGTTCTCGGCGCGGAACAATGCTGCTGCCTGTTTCTGAAGGAGAAGATCACTGCCTTCTATACAGGAGACATGGATAAAAAGGTGCTTGCGCTCAGTCTGGCGAAATACCTTCCTGATTATATGATTCCCAACCGGTTTGTACAGATGGATGCTCTTCCGCTCAGCAAGAACGGAAAAATCGACCGGCAGCTGCTGGCGCAGGGACGTTAAACCAGATTTCATGAAAATGAAAATGGATGATGCAGATTTCATGAGAATGAATGAAAAGGATGATACGGAATGATTGATGATACTGCATATAAAACCATCTCAACTCCTGCCTACCTTTTTGACCTGGATGCACTGACCGCGAGAGTAAGGATGATACGCAGGCATCTGGGGGAGAAGATCCGCCTTGTCTATGCCATGAAAGCCAATCCGTTTCTCGTGGAGCCGCTGCTCCCTCTGGTCGATGGATTTGAAGTGTGCTCGCCCGGGGAGGAGCGGATCTGCCGGCGCCTGAACGTTCCCGCCGAAAAGATGATCCTGTCCGGCGTAAATAAAGAGAAGGAAAACTTCCGGGAAATCATCTGCTGCTATGGGGAAGCAGCAGTCTATACGGCGGAGTCCCCCCTGCAGCTTCACATACTCAATGAACTGGCCATGGAGCAGGGGCTCTGCCTGAATGTACTGATGCGGCTAAGCGGGGGGAATCAGTTCGGTATGGATCGGCAGACCATCTCCAGGATGATTGCCCTGCAAAGAGAGGAACACCGGTTCCCCGGCCTGAAACTTGGCGGCCTTCAGCTTTATACAGGTACCCAGAAAAAGTGGAAGCGGATTTCCAGAGAGCTTTCAGAAACAGATCCGTTTCTGCAGGAACATGCTTTTCAAGAATTTGAATATGGCCCGGGACTGCCTGTGGCTTACTTTGAAAGCGATCCGCCAATCGACGAAGAACAGATGCTTGATGAGCTGCGTCTCGCCCTGGAACAGACGGCTTTTCAGGGAACTCTTACCCTGGAAATCGGCCGTTTTCTGACTGCTTCCTGCGGCTCTTACGCAGTCCGGGTTGTAGACCTTAAGAAAACGGAAGATGCCTCATATTGCATCGTGGACGGTGGGATTCACCAGATGAATTACTATGGACAGACTATGGCGATGAAGATCCCGCAGATCCAGGTTCTCTCCCGGACAGAAGATCCCGTTCCGGAAGATCTCGTTCCGGAAGATCTCCTTTCGGAAGATCCCGTTTCGGAAGATCCCGTCCACTGGACGATCTGTGGATCCCTTTGCACGACGGCTGATGTGCTTGTCCGGGATTTCCCGGTTTCAAATCTGAAAATAAACGATATAATGGTGTTTGGGCGGACAGGTGCTTATTCCATGACGGAAGGCATCAGCCTGTTTTTGAGCAGAGATCTGCCGGCTGTCTATTTCTGGAAGGACGGAAAAGCCATGCAGGTAAGACAACATATACAAACAGAGGAGTGGAACAATGGAAGAATTGATGGAACTGCTTGAAGAGATCAAACCGGAAGCTGATTTTGAAAACTGTGAGACATTGATCGATGACGGGATTCTCAGTTCATTTGATGTGCTTTCGATTGTGGCGGAACTGGAGGAAACATATGATATCCGGGTTCTGCCTGCACAGATCATCCCGGCTAATTTCAATTCCGCAAAGGCAATCTATGCCATGGTGCAGAGCCTGAAAAAGTAAAGGAATTGAAAAAGCAAGGAGTATAAGGCATGTCATTTACTTCATTTTCGTTTTTTCTTCTGGCAGGTGGATGTGTCTGCGGATACTATCTGTTTCCGGAAAAAGTGCGCTGGATCTGGCTTCTGATTGTATCCGGCCTTTATTACGCTGCTGCAGGTACGGCTTTTTTGCCGTACCTTCTGTTTGCGGCTGCAGTGACCTGGATCGGCGGGCTTTTTGCTGCAAATGAGAAGAAAGCAGCGGTTGTCATCCCGCTGCTGCTGGATTTTGGAATGCTCGCCTGGCTGAAGTACAGCACATTCGCGATCCTGACCCTGAACAGGCTGCCGGGGATCTCTCTTCCCGGGGTGTATCTCCTGCTTCCGCTGGGAATTTCCTTCTATACATTCCAGACGGCAGGTTACTTGCTGGATGTTTACTGGAAACGTATTGAACCGGAAAAGAATTTCTTTCATTATCTGCTCTTTACTGCCTTTTTCCCGCAGTTGATGCAGGGGCCGATCGGTCGGTACGGCACCCTTTCGCCCCAGCTGATCCAGGGGCATGCATTTGAGGCGGATCATATCTGGCGTGGGCTCTGGCGGATCAGCTGGGGCATGTTCAAAAAATACGTCGTGGCAGACAACGCTGCTTCATATGTGGACCGTATCTTCGGTGCCTCTTTTGATCTGCAAAGCCTTGGCATCCAGGGTGTACTGCTCTATTCCGTGCAGTTATATGCTGACTTTTCCGCAGGAATTGATGTAGCGCTTGGAATTGCGGAAATGATGGGCATTCATCTGGATGAAAATTTCCGCCAGCCTTATTTCGCCCGCAGCCTGACGGATTTCTGGCATCGCTGGCACATTACTCTGGGGACCTGGATGAAGGATTACCTGTTCTATCCGATCACCCTTTCCGGATGGATGGGAAAACTGCGCAAAAGCTGCAGGAAAGCATTTGGAAAGGAAACCGGAAGGGCTCTTCCGATCGGAATTGCAAATCTGATTGTATTTGCGGCGGTAGGGATCTGGCATGGACCAAGCTGGCATTTCATCGCCTTCGGACTTTTCCATGGAATGATCATCGCCATCAGCGGCCTTCTGACAGGGACATTTCGAAAATGGAAACAGAAACTTGGGGTAACGGATCAGACCCCCTGGTTCACAGCATTTTGCATTGCACGTACATTTCTCCTGGTAAATATCAGCTGGTATCTGGACCGCAGTGAATCCCTGCGCATGGTGTGGCAGATGCTGAAGAATTCTTTCAAGGCTCCATTTTTCTCATTGACCGTGATCGAACCGGGCAGGCCTCTCCTCTGCCTCTATCATTTTATTCCGATGCTGCTCGGGTGTCTTGTGATCCTGGCGGTCAGCATTCTGCGGGAAAAAGGCCTGGATGTGAGGGGCAAGGCAACCTCCTGGCCGGCGGCTGTCCAGACAGCCTGCCTCATCGCTATCTGGCTGATCTGTGCTTTCTATGGAAATATGAGTGACGGAGGATTTATCTATGCGAATTTTTAAGAAGATCTTCCCGTTTATTGCCGGCCTGCTGGCTTTTTTTGCAGTGAATGCACTGCTGGGCTATCTGCTGATCCCCTATCAGTTTACGGAAATGAAAATCCATACGCTTGAACATGAGACGTTCCACACGCTGTTTCTGGGATCTTCCCATGCAGCCAGCTGCCTGGATCCGGCGGTATGGACAGAGCAGACAGGGGAAAGCAGCTTCAATGCCGCGGCCGGAGGCCAGTATCCCCGGGAGAACTATTATCTTCTGCTGGATGCCTCCAGAGAACACAAACCGGAACAGGTAATCCTGGAGTATGATCCGGCTTACTGGATTTCCTATGACAATTTCAATAAAAACGCCCGCTACCAGGAAAGTGTAATGGCACTCTCACCGGTGCGCCTGTCGTATTTTTCTAATCTATGCCTGGACGGGGCTATCCGTTTTGTGCTGATGCCCTGGTTCCTGTACCGAGAAAATATCTGCAGGACCGACATGGGGAAGGGGCTCCAGGATGCCTTACGATATGTCAGGAATACCGTTTCCGTCAAACAAAGCGACGCCTACAAAAACAAAACTCCGGAACCATTCAACGGCAAAGACCAGATCTGCCGCACGGACGGCATGATTGAGATCGCAAATCATGTCCACGGGAACTACACTCCCCCACAGCTTTCTTATGGAGCCGATGTAGAAAAGTACGTGCAGGAGAATCAAAAGTATTTTGAAAAGACGATACAGTTTTGCCAGGAACATGATATAGAAGTCATCGTTGTGACCACCCCGGTTCCCGAAGAAACAAAAACACAGACAGGATCATTTTATCAGGAA
This sequence comes from uncultured Lachnospiraceae bacterium, assembly GCA_902796775.1. The sequence continues at coordinate 123 of CADBQK010000527.1, read as the reverse complement.
GCCCACGAACAGATGCAAAAACTGTCTGACTTATATGGGTTTACATACCTGGACTTTGTCTGCACGGTCTCTACGGATGAAAACCAGACCGGGACCACAGCAGAAACCTCATGGGAAAACACG
>CADBQK010000526.1 GCA_902796775.1 uncultured Lachnospiraceae bacterium | reverse complement strand
TAAAGCGATGTGATCTCATTATGGCTGAGATCTACCCCGAAACGCCTCTTATAGTGCATGGAAACCGCATCCAGCAGCTCGGGAAGATCCGCGATCGAATATCCGTAATTTTCCGGTTTCGACGCAGCTTCTGCCACTGCTTCCATAATGTGTTTTTCCGGCTTAAAATCCGGAGTACCCACAGACATGTTGTAAACTGTACGTCCCTGCGCAAGCAGCTCGAGCTTCTTATCGTTCAGGATTGCGAAAATCCCGGATTCAAAAGTCTCCAGCCTCTTTGGAAATGTTATATTCATTTAACACTCATCCTCTCTTACATTATTCAGATCACATAACAACCTGCAGCATTCGTACAAATGGTAATCGCATAACCATCTTCCGAAGAAAGCGTCAAAAGACATTCTGCCGCTTCCTGATCACCTGTCCATCAGGCAGATATCGGCCTTGTTGCCAGCCTAAGCCACTCCTGCTCCTCCTCCGGAAGGAGCGGGCCAATCGTTTCATATACTTTTTGATGATACTGATCCAGCAGTTTCTTCTCCCTGTCTGTCATCAATGACGGATCGATGCCATCCAGATCAAAAGGAGTCAATGTCAGAGGTTCAAATCTCAAAAACTGCCCGTATTCATTCTTCTCATCCTGTAAACACACCATGAGGTTTTCGTGCCTGATCCCGATTCTCCCTTCCAGATAAAAACCGGGCTCATCTGATGTAATCATACCTTCTTCAAAGATACAACTGTCCCTGTCGGCGGCTTGTGTGTTGATCGCCCAGCGGATCCCGATCGGTCCCTCATGAACATTTAAAAAGCATCCGACCCCGTGTCCGGTACCATGGTTATAATTCAGGCCATTCTCCCATAAGGGCTGACGGGCGAGCACATCCAGATTATACCCTCTGCATCCTGCAGGGAATTTTGCGCCGGCAAGAGTCAGGTGTCCGCGCAGCACTTGTGTAAAATAATATTTCTCCTCTGCTGTCGCCTGTCCGCAGACAAAGGTACGCGTCACATCGGTCGTACCTCCCAGATACTGTCCTCCGGTATCCATCAGCAGGAATCCTTTGCCCTGTATGGGGATATTTGACTCCGGCGTGGCACTGTAATGCACGATGGCTCCATGCGGACCGTAACTGCTGATCGGCGGAAAAGAAGGACCCATATATCCTTCCTGCATACTGCGAAACTCTTCCAGCTTTCCGGATACTCCGATTTCGGTAAGATCAATCTGCTCCTGGCCCTCACCGGTATCCTGTAATCCCCCAGCTGAAGGGAGATGATGCTTAAACCAGTACATAAAGCGGGTAAGGGCCACGCCATCCTTCACATGTGCTTTTCGGATACAGTCCAGCTCTACCGGATTCTTGACTGCCTTTTCCCGCAGGATCGGGCTGGCAGTCTCGACCAGCCGGACACCGCAGGGGACACGCCTTGCCAGCTCATAATTAACGCTGACAGGATCCATCCAGATTGTTTCTCCACCCAAAAGCCCTGCTATGTCATCATAAATCCGGTTATAAGGAGCCAGACAAATGCCGTCTGCCTCAATCTCTTCACGGTCAGTTTCCGAAAGAACTGTCTTATTAATGTAAAGCGTAACCTTAGGAGCGGCCTGAGGCTGCTTCTTGGCACCATCTTCTGTTTCGGCACCGGGTAATTGTATCAGCAGGTAGGACAGCACCACAGGAGTATCATCCATATCGCTGCCGCGGATATTCAAAAGCCAGCAGATTTCATCCAGAGAAGACAGTGCCATGTATCCGGCGTCTTTCTTTCTCATCTCCGAGGCCAGCCAGCTCAGCTTGTTTCTCCGGGAGCGCCCGGTATATTTCTCCGGCAGAAGCCAGGCAGGCTTCGCGGACAAAGGAGGCCGATCCTCCCATATCTCCCCGATGAGATCGCATTGTGTTATCATATCCGGGCAGATTTTTGCGTAATTCCTGCCTGAAGCAGCACTTGCCGTACGTCCGTCAAAACCAAGGATCTGTCCCTCTCTCAGATGATTCCTGACATACTCCAAAACAGTGGGGACACCCTCCTGCCCCATTTTATAAAGCCGGATACCAGTGCCGCTAAGCTGCTGCTCTGCCTGCAGAAAATACCGGCCATCGGTCCAGAGACCGGCTTCCTCCTGCGTGATGACAACTGTACCAGCCGACCCCGAAAATCCGGAAATATATTCCCGGCAGCCAAAATAACCCCCGGCAAATTCTGAGCCGTGAAAATCCTGGGTAAATACCAGGTACATATCTATTCCATGTACCCGCATCCGCTGCCTTAAAGCAGCCAGGCGGTCCTGTATTACTTGATTCTTCATAAATGATCACACTCTGTATTCTGCTATATAACTTTTCAGTCCCATGTGCTTCGGTTTTAAACAGTCATATGAATTCTATCGCTTTTTCGATAGTAAATCAAGATATT
>CADBQK010000525.1 GCA_902796775.1 uncultured Lachnospiraceae bacterium | reverse complement strand
GCGGAAGCCAGAATATGAGGCCGGGCTGCCCACCTGGCTGAGGCTAGGCGTCAGATAGGCGGATAACGGCATTTTGGAGGTCCTCTTTGCTGTACCTGAACATATATCTTACCATAACATGATAGAAGCGTCAAAAGCAGTTTTCGCAAAAAATGTCTTTTTTTCTGGAATAGACAGAGTGCTTATGCTATACTGTCTGTAATTGACGATTTGCTGCGGGAGGTTTTACATATGGGCAAAATTATTCTGACCGGCGACCGGCCGACCGGCCGACTCCATGTCGGACATTATGTCGGATCCCTGAGGAGAAGGGTGCAATTACAGGACTCCGGGACTTTTGATAAGATCTTTATTATGATCGCTGATGCGCAGGCACTGACGGATAACGCGGATAATCCGGAAAAGATACGCCAGAATATCATCGAGGTGGCGCTGGATTACATGGCCTGCGGTCTGGACCCTGAGAAATCTGTTATGCTGATCCAGTCCCAGATTCCGGAGCTGACGGAATTGAGCTTTTATTATATGAACCTGGTGACAGTATCCAGACTTCAGCGCAATCCGACTGTTAAGGCCGAGATCCAGATGCGGAATTTTGAAGCCAGTATACCAGTCGGCTTTTTCTGTTATCCGATCAGCCAGGCTGCAGATATCACTGCTTTTAAAGCGACAACGGTTCCCGTGGGAGAGGATCAGGAGCCGATGCTCGAGCAGACTAGGGAGATCGTCCGTAAGTTCAACGCGGTCTACGGGGAGACACTCGTCGAGCCTGAGATCATGCTTCCGGACAACGCCGCCTGCCTGCGCCTTCCCGGCATTGACGGCAAGGCCAAGATGAGCAAGTCCCTTGGCAACTGTATCTATCTGGCGGACGATTCAAAAGAGATCCGCAGGAAGGTTATGAGTATGTTTACGGATCCGGATCATATTCGTATCGAAGATCCGGGCAAAACAGAGGGGAATACCGTATTCACCTATCTGGATGCTTTTTGCAGGGATGAGCTGTTTGCGGAGTATCTGCCGGAATACCAGTGCCTGGATGAGCTTAAGGATCATTACCGCCGCGGTGGATTGGGAGATGTCAAGGTCAAGAAATTCCTGAATAATGTACTGCAGGAAGAGCTCAGTCCGATCCGTATGCGCAGGGAAGTGCTGCAGAAGGATATCCCTGCCATTTATGAGATCCTGAAAACAGGGAGTGAGAAAGCCAGGGAAGTGGCAGCCCAGACCTTATCGGATGTCAAGCGGGCTATGAAGATCGATTATTTTGATGATATGGACCTGATTCGTTCTCAGGCTAAAAAGTATCAGGGTTAATAGAAGCAGTGACGTATAGTCCATGCCGGTATATACCGGATGTGCGTTTCAGGTGAGCTGAAAGAGGATAGTATGATACGAAACACCATACAGCAGGCTGTATATGAGATTACCGAGACCTGTCAGCGGGAAGATGTATTCATTACAAGTGCCGAGAGCCTTCATCTTCCGAATCGGGGTGCGATCATCGGGATTATAAAGACTTTGCGCAGGATCATTTTTCCAGGTTATTTCGGAGACGAGAATATTTCCAGTGCCATGCCTGATTATTTCCTGGGGAATGCGATCACCGAGGTCTATGAGGCATTGAGGGAACAGTCTGAAAAGGCGTTCGCTTACCGTGACCTGCGGGATGTCCGTCCGGAAGAGGCGAAGGAGAAGAAGCGGGAGATAGAGGCCGGATCTGCGAGGATCTGTGAGGAGTTTATCAGCCGTCTTCCGCATATACAGAAAATGCTGCTGCTGGATGTAGAAGCTGCATTAAACGGCGATCCGGCTGCCAAAAGCAAGGAGGATATCATTTTCTCCTATCCAGGGCTGTTTGCGATTTTTATTTACAGGATCGCCCATGAGCTGTATATCCGGGATGTACCGATGATTCCCCGGATCATGACAGAGTACGCTCACAGCCGTACCGGGATTGATATTAATTCCGGAGCCCGGATCGGCCGGTATTTCTGTATAGATCACGGGACCGGCATTGTCGTAGGAGAGACTACGCAGATCGGGGATTATGTGAAGCTTTACCAGGGTGTTACCCTGGGCGCACTTTCTACCAGAAAGGGCAGGCAGCTGATCGGTGTGCGCAGGCATCCGACGATCGAAGACCATGTGACGATCTATGCAAACTCCACGATCCTTGGAGGCGATACGGTGATCGGCAGGCACAGTGTGATTGGAGGCAATTCTTTTATTACAGAGAGTATCCCGCCTTACACCCGTGTCAGTTACCAGCCTCCTGAGCTTACGATGAATGATGCAGGATCCTCTGCCGGAAGCTTGTGGGATTGATCCTGGCAGGATCATACAGGCGATGGCGTATTGAAACAGGGAAGGAGGGGTCATTTTCAGATGAAGATATCAACGAGAGGGCGTTATGCTCTCAGAATGATGCTCGATATTGCCATGCACAATCAGAATGGCCCTGTCCGTATCCGGGATATTGCACAGCGGCAGAAAGTATCAGTAAAATATCTGGAACAGATCGTTGCGGCTTTGGCCAAGGCAGGGTACCTGATCAGCCAGCGTGGACCACAGGGGGGATATTCCCTTGCAAAGAGGCCGGCGGAATACACGGTCGGTATGATCCTGAGGATAACAGAAGGGGATCTGACTCCGGTGGCATGCGTGGATGGGAGTTATGACTGCCCGAGGGAAGAAGACTGTGTAACGATCCGTATATGGCGGGAGCTGGATGATGCTATTTCCAGTGTGATCGACAGGTATACACTGGAGGATCTGGTTGTATGGCAGGAGCAGGTCAACGGCGACTATGTTATCTGATAGTCAATTAGAAATGAGCGAAGGAGCGGGATATGGAAGCATGTAAGAGGATATTGCTGAAATTAAGCGGAGAAGCCCTCTCCGGGGGCAGGGGATTCGGATTTGATGAAGCTACCTGTCTGGATGTTGGCGGCCAGGTGAAGGAAATCTGCAGCAGAGGGACACAGGTTGCAATCGTTATTGGCGGAGGCAATTTCTGGCGCGGCAGGGAGAGCAGTAAAATCATCGAAAGGACAAGGTCTGACCAGATCGGTATGCTGGGGACTGTGATGAACTGTCTGTATGTTTCCGAAGTGTTTAAGACGATCGGTCTGAAGACAAGAGTCTACACTCCCTTTGCCTGCGGCACATTTACCAGTGTATTTTCAAAGGAGGATGCTGTCCGGGATCTCGAAGAGGGGAGAGTCATTTTCTTTGCAGGCGGGACAGGCCATCCATATTTTTCAACGGATACCTGTACGACACTTCGAGCGATCGAGATAGAGGCCGATGCGATCCTGCTGGCCAAAGCTGTGGACGGAGTATATGACAGTGATCCGAAAATCAATCCGGATGCCATAAAGTATACGGACCTGAGTGTTCAGCAGGTGGTGGACGAGAGACTGAAAGTCATGGATCTGACTGCTGCTGTGATGTGTCTGGAAAATGGTATGCCTATGATGGTGTTTGGTTTGGAAGACAAGGACAGTATCGTCAATGCCCTTTATGGGGAGTTTACCGGTACCTATGTACATCTGTAGTCCTTTTTTATCATAAGCGATTAATTAAAGTGAGTATAAACACAATAACCTATAAAAGGGGGATCTGCTATGGGAAACGAGAAACTGGAACCTTTTGAGACGAAGATGACCAAAACACTGGAATCTCTTGACAGGGAGTATCAGACGATTCGTGCAGGAAGGGCAAATCCGCATCTGCTCGACAGGCTCAAGGTCGATTACTACGGGACACCGACACCGATCCAGCAGGTAGGCAACGTTTCTGTGCCTGAGGCCAGAGTACTGCTGATCCAGCCCTGGGAGCCTAAACTGGTCAAAGCTATTGAGAAGGCGATCCTGGCATCAGATATCGGCATCACTCCTTCTAATGACGGGACCTCTATCCGCCTTGTATTTCCGGAGCTGACAGAGGAGCGCCGTAAAGAGCTGGCAAAGGATGTCAAGAAGAAGGGCGATGGAGCAAAGGTCGCGATCCGGAATATCCGCAGAGACGGAAACGAGACTTTTAAGAAGAGCCAGAAGGCAAAGGAGATCTCAGAGGATGAGCAGAAGGAGCTGGGTGAGAAGCTGCAGAAGCTGACTGATGAGTACATCAAAAAAGTCGACAAGGCTGTCGAGGCCAAGACAAAGGAAATCATGACCGTTTAACGGAGCAGGGCTGCCCTGCATTTGTGCTGAACAGATGGCGGGCAGGATACTTTACTGGACAGGGGACTGTTAAGAAGATTTTCTTAACAGTTCTTTCTTGCTTTTTTATCGACCGGCACTGCTGCAGGAAGGCCGATGCACAGAACAAAGGTACATATATTCTGAATGGGTATCAGGGATTATAGTTATGGAAAAGATGATTAACGGAGAGTTGCTGAATGTGCCGCGTCATGTTGCGATCATCATGGACGGGAATGGCAGATGGGCTAAACGCTATCATATGCCCAGGACATTCGGACATAAGAGAGGCGCTTCTGTAGTGGAGAAGACCTGTGAGAACGCGGATGAGATCGGCATAAAATATCTGACTCTGTATGCCTTTTCCACAGAAAACTGGAAAAGACCGGATGAAGAAGTCGGGACGCTGATGGATCTGTTCTATAAATATCTGGTGGACTTCCTTGACAGAGTTATGAAAAATAACATTCGTGTGCGTGTGATTGGAGAGCGCAGCAGGCTGAGCAGCAAGATCCTGAAGGCTGTAGACAACATTGAGCAGAGATCCAGAAATAATGACGGTCTGCAGTTTACGATCGCGATCAATTACGGAAGCAGGGACGAGATGATCCGTGCGATGAAGAAGATGGC
>CADBQK010000524.1 GCA_902796775.1 uncultured Lachnospiraceae bacterium | reverse complement strand
TTCCGACTGTTCTGGTCATTTCCGCACTGCAGACAATTCCAAAAGAAATAACGGAAGCCGCAACGGTTGACGGAGCAAGTTCCTGGCAACGCTTCTGGCGTATTACAGTTCCTTATATCCTGCCGATCCTGAGCATTATCTTTGTCTTAGTACTCAAAGAGGGATTAATGATTTATGATCTTATTATGGCACTGACTTCAGGCGGTCCTGCCGGAGCAACAGAGAGTATTACGCTTTCAATATATCGCCTTGGTTTTGAAGACAGCAAATTTGGCTATGCAATTTCAGAAGCGATGCTGGTGGCCATCATTATTGCAATCATCTCTGTCATCCAGATCCGGTTTACGGATAAGCGTAAAATCTATGACTAGGAAGAGGACGTAAAATATGAGAATGAAAAGCCTTACGAAAGGTCTGATTTATCTTTTTCTGACCTTTGGAGCTATTTGCGTTATTTTTCCATTTTATCTTACAGTTGTCTCTTCTCTGAAAGATATGAGCGATATATTCAGTAATTTCTTCGGGCTGCCCAAAAAGTTTACCTTAGAAAACTTTCGCTATGTTTTTTCAAAACCGGATTATTTCATCGCCTTAAAGAATACTGTTATCATAACCGGAACATCCGTAATTGCCATGATCACTTTTCTTCCCATGTGTGCATATGCGATCTCAAGAAGAAGGTTTGAATCGAAGTTTTACAATTTTCTGTATTTCTTTATGGTAGCAGGCATTTTTGTTCCGTTCCAGGTGAAAATGCTTCCGTTAATCAAGCTGATGAGTCAGCTTGGCCTTCTGAATCGTGGCGGAGCAATTCTTCTGTATATTGCGAATTCCACCTGTGAAGGCATCTTTTTAATGGTTGGATTCCTTTCCTCCATACCGAAAGACCTGGAAGAAGCGGCATACATCGACGGAGCTTCTACCCATCAGGTGTTCCGGATGATCGTCCGCCCGATTATGAAGCCGATTATTTCCACGGTCGTAATTAAGAATTCCCTTTGGATCTGGAATGATTATTTTATGCCTTCCCTGGTACTGAATCAATCAAATCTGAACAGAACATTAACGCTGTATCAGTATTCTTTCCGAACTGAGAACTCAACCAATTTTACGATCGTATTTGCCGTTATGCTTCTTTCCATCTTACCAATCTTTGTTATTTATTGCATTTTCCAGAAAAAGATTGTGGCCGGGATGATGGAAGGCGCAGTGAAGGGTTAAAGGAACAGACTATGTCACTACTTCATATCGACCTTTTTTCAAAGGTTTTGCAGATGGATACAGGAATCTCTGTTATTGTGCCGGAGAGTATGCAGGGCATAGGGCTGGAAGGTGCCCATGCAGAGGATAATTATCCTGTTTTATGGCTGCTTCATGGTAGGAGTGATGACCATACCATCTGGATGCGGCGTACATCTATAGAACGCTATGCGGCACCGTTGGGTATTATGGTAGTAATGCCTGAAGTCAGCTACAGCCGGTATATGAATATGGTTTATGGCCCTCGTTACCGGGATTTCATAGCAGATGAACTCTATCATTTCTGTAAGAAACTGTTCCCCCATATGAGCACCGATCGAAAAGATCACTATATTGCAGGCCTCTCAATGGGCGGCGGAGGAGCAATGCTTTTAGGCCTTACCTATCCTGAACAATATGGGACAATCTGCATGCTTTCGACCGGCGGAGTGGCTCCGCTTGAAGGACTGTGGAGAGCAAAGGGCGGACAGGATACCAATTATCGAAGATTAAATACGGATATATACGGAACTGATGACACAGATTCTCTGGCGGGAACAGAATATGACATTCTGAAGCTGATCCGGGATACCGCAAGGAATCATGCCTTGCTTCCGGAAGTGTATCATGCTATGGGAACGGAGGACGTCCGTTATCCTGTAGCAATGAAGATCAAGGAAACCTTTGAATCAATTCCGGGTAACCCGTATCACTATGAGTACCACGAGGGACACGGAAAGCATGAATGGATTTTCTGGGATGAATGGATCCGGAAATTCCTGGACAGCAGATTCTGTCAGGAGGAAAAATAAAATGGCTGTGATAATCCATCATTTTTATTCCAATGCACTGACTGAATGCAATTCCATGTCTGTAATTGTCCCGATAGAAAAAGCGGACAGAGATACTTATCCGGTTTTGTGGCTGATTCCTCCTTTCGGCAGTGATCATACAGCCTGGATACGCCATACGGATATGGAGCGTCTCGCAGAAGAAAAAGAGATTATGATCGTTATGCCCGACATGAAATTAAGCTTTGGTACGGATATGAAACATGGCCTGAAATACCGGACTATGCTTACTGAAGAACTGCCCCAGATCATATCTCATGTCTATCCGGCGGATCTGTCACAGCAGATGATCGCCGGTGCGAAAGAAGGAGCATATATCACCATGTGTTCTTCGCTGACATGCGCAGGGCAATACAAGAGAACAATCGCGCTGTCGTGCGGATCCCTTACCGATGAATGTCTACCGGATGATCTTAAAAAACCGTTCTTTAATGCCTTCGCTGCCGCTGATCCGGCTGAGCTGTTAAATACAGAGTATGATGTTTGCAATATGCTAAAAAACTGCAAATATGCTAATGACTGGTTTCTTGCGTGGTCGGAGAATGATACCTACCATCGATCCTGTGAACGGCTCTCCGGCTACCTATTAAAAGAATCGGTAAAAGAATATAAAGGG
>CADBQK010000523.1 GCA_902796775.1 uncultured Lachnospiraceae bacterium | reverse complement strand
TCCGTGGACCGATGCAGTTGCAGATCTGATCGCAGAGAACACTGCTGATTATGCTGATCTGTGGCAGGCAATCCAGGACTGCAACGAATAATTGGATGAGATCCGGTTTGGGAATACAGAGAATCTGACGCAATGAAAAAGGCACCGGGAGCCTGAAAGGTGCGACCGGTGCCTTTTTATATGACTGAAGTGCCGATTCCGGGCCGCGTCCGGCATGGTTTTACGAAAGCGCTTCTATTCTATCGTGCTTTGTATGCCTTTGGATCATAAGGAGAAAATGCGATGCAGGCAATGAAAAAATTCTATGACATAGTTTACAAGATCGTTATGACCATCTGTAAGCTCTTGCTGATTGCGGATATCCTGATCACTACTATGGCGATCCTGGGACGTTATATTTCTTTCATTCCGGATCCTTCCTGGAGTGAGGAGATGGTCCTGACGCTCATGTCTTACATGGCAGTGCTTTCTGCAGCCCTTGCTATAAGACGGAAAGCCCACATCCGTATGACCAGCTTTGATAAATACCTTCCTGAAAAACTGCTTCAATTCCTGGACCTGGTCGCGGACCTGGCAGTGTGTGCCCTGGCAGTTGTCATGCTGATCTACGGTTGGCAGTATGTATCCAGCGTGAAAGGGTTCTACCCCAGCATTCCGACCCTGAGCATTCGGTATAAGTTCTACCCGATCCCCCTTGCTGGCGTAGTCATGATCATTTTTGAACTGGAACAGATCATCGATGACATTCTTGTTCTGGGGGGAAAGGAGGCTAAAGCATGAATCAGACAACAGCTATCTTAATTCTTCTGATCACGTTTCTGGTCATGATCATTCTTCGTTTTCCGATCGCGTATGCGGTAGCTATCGCTTCCATCCTCTGCATGCTTTACAGAGGAGACCATCTGGCAGTTCTTGCCATGCAGATGATCAAGGGAATTTTTTCCTTCAGCCTGATGGCGGTTCCTTTCTTCATTACCATGGGCGTCCTGATGGGATCCGGAGGTATATCGGAAAAACTGATCGCGCTTGCTGACTCTGCAGTCGGCTGGATGCGCGGCGGCATGGCCATGGTGAATATCGTGGCTTCCTACTTCTTCGGAGGCATTTCCGGTTCCGCAGCGGCGGATACCGCATCCCTGGGAAGTATCCTGATCCCCATGATGGTCGATCAGGGTTATGACGGAGATTTCTCCACAGCTGTTACGATCACCTCCTCCTGTGAGGGTCTGCTCGTACCGCCCAGCCACAACATGGTCATCTACGCAACGAGCGCGGGCGGCATCTCTGTAGGAGCTCTGTTCCTTGCTGGTTATATTCCCGGAGCGCTTCTTGCAATCTCTCTGATGATCGGATCCTATATCATTTCCGTAAAACGCAACTATCCGAAGGGTGAAAAATTCAGCATCGGCCGTATCCTCAAACAGCTGAGTGTTTCCTTCTGGGCGCTGGCAGCCGTTCTGATCGTTGTCGTCGGTGTCGTAGCAGGTATCTTCACCGCTACAGAGTCTGCGGCTATCGCAGTTGTCTACAGTCTGTTCGTCAGTGTGTTTGTCTACAAAGGCCTTACCTGGAAGGGCGTTTGGGACGCTCTGTCCGATTGCGTTGATACGCTTTCTATCGTGCTGATCCTGATCGCGACCTCCAGTGTCTTCGGAAATCTGCTGACTCTGCTGCATGTTCCGGATCTGGCAGCCAACGCGATCACCAGCCTGACCTCGAACAAGATCCTGATCGCGCTTCTGCTCAACCTGATCCTTCTGGTTCTTGGCTGCATCATGGATATGGCTCCGATCATCCTGATCGCGACCCCGATCCTTCTTCCGGTGGCAACCTCCATCGGTATTAATCCGATCCAGTTCGGTATCATGATGATCCTCAACTGCGGTATCGGACTGCTGACACCTCCTGTCGGAGCTGTTCTTTTCATCGGTTCCGCAGTCGCGAAACTGCCTATGGAGAAGGTCGTTAAAGCAACGTTCCCCTTCTACCTTTGCATGATCGCATCTCTCCTGCTGATCACCTTCATTCCGCAGATCAGCCTGTGGCTGCCCGGAATTCTCGGCCAGCTGGCATAATAAAACTTAAAGAGCAGGTTTCTCCGGCGCGGCCGGTGGAAAAGACTGTTATTGTGATACACAACACCGTAGGTGACATACAGCAATGTCTTCTGCGGTGTTTTGTGACTATACGGATGCGCGAAGCGGCCATGCCCGCAGATCTCTGCCCCGGATTTATTCAGACGGCGGAGCCCGGGCTGCCTGGGCAGATCGCGGGAAATACAGACTTCAATCGTGCTTCGGGAGTAAACGGAGCGGCAGTGCAGACCTGGAGAGAGGCACAGGCAGCACCCTGCTGTTGGAGTGAACGGTCTGGCTGCGCAAACCGGGAGGAAAAAGAGGAATGGAAAATCTGGAAATGATCCTGATCATGGTGCTGGCGGTCGCGGCCGG
>CADBQK010000522.1 GCA_902796775.1 uncultured Lachnospiraceae bacterium | reverse complement strand
ATACCACCGGTTCTCTTCCTGATTATTTGCTGCGAAGTGTTTGATCGTAACGAAACACCCCGGAGTCTGCTGCACTCCTCCGGTCACTGCCGCAGCGAGCTTTCCGGAAAGAAGCGGATCCTCACTGAAATACTCAAAATTACGTCCGCAAAGCGGATTTCTGACAATGTTCAACGCCGGTGCAAGCCACCATGTCACGCCATACTCAGCCATCTCTTCACTTACCGCAAGGCCGATCTTTTCTGCAAGCGCTGTATTCCAGCTCTGGGCAATGGCCGCCGCGACCGGGAAGCCTGTCACGAACTGGTACAGCACCTGTTCTTTTTCAGGATCTCCAAGAAGAAATCTTCTCACAGCCCCAGGCAGAAGCTCATAAAACGAAATTGCCATATCCACAGCTTTGATCCTGCCCTTTTTATCGATCGTAGACCGTCTTTGAATGCGCAATCCTGCAGGGCCGTCGCAAAGTTCACGGTTGGGAATGTCCTGATCAATAAAAGCCGCTGTCGTATGGCCTGCAGCCCCCGGCACACAGAAGCCTTTTTTCTCACCGAACACTCCGCTGCCTGCGCAGATCTGAAGCATATCGTTTGCGGTAAAACGGTCCAGATGCTTCATCGTGCGTTCAGAAAAGATCTCTTCATCCGGCTCATACGTGTACGTCAATGTATCAAAGAGAGCCGGATCGATCGAAATGACAGGGATCGTATCCGCCGGAGTTTCCGCCGCGGCACGGTTTTCCCTGAGGCCACATACCGGCCCGGCAGCAGCGCAAAGATTTTTATGTCTGCACAGTACAACATGTTCTGCCAAAGTGAGCCTTGCCGCAGACTTTGTTTCTCTTGAAGATGTACCGACACGCAGGATATAATCCCCTGCCTCAAGATAAGTTTCCGCCCTGTCTCCACTGTAGCTCGAAAGCATTGAAAACGGAAAGCTCAGATCCAGTATTTCCGATTCTCCGGGGGTAAGCTCACCGGTCTTTGCAAATGCGGCAAGCCTCTGATATTCTTTTTCATCGCCAGTCTGAGGGCAGCTTGCATAGACCTGAACGACTTCTTTTCCTGAATGGATACTGCCTGTGTTCGTCACCTTTACAGACAGATACACAGTCGTATTCTGAACGGAAACAGCGAGTGTCTCTATCGTGAACTCTGTATAGCTCTTCCCGTATCCGAAAGGATATCTCGGAGCTAAGGAGAAGCTGTCAAAATAGCGGTATCCGACATATATGCCCTCTTTATAGGGAGCATGCGACGCATCCTTCGCATAGGGACCGAATTCATCGCTGAAAGGATGATCCTTGTACCGATTTGCCCAGCTGACGGCCAGCTTACCTGAAGGGGTACGCTTTCCGGTCAGCACTGCCGCCAGAGCGTTTCCTCCTTCCATTCCCAACTGATTCATATATACGAGCGCATTTATTCCGCTGATCTCATCCAGAGGGGAAAGATCGATGATCGCACCTGTATTCAGTATCAGGATAAACCGCCTGTACATGGAAGCGCAGATCCGGATGTTCCCGATCTCTGTCTCCGTCAGGCGAAAGCTCCCCGGCTCATCCCTCCTGTCACGTCCTTCGCCGGACTGCCTGGAGATGACATAAATGCATATATCCGTATCACTTTTATGTATTTCTTCTTCCGTAATGATATCGCCGGCCGGATAACGGTATTCAGCAGCCATCAGTTCTGTAATGGCTTTCGAGCTGAATTTTAAGAGCTTTTTCCGTTGTTCTTTGATGAACGTCTCTTTGCCGGCTTTCCACTGCTCATCATAACGTCTGATCCAGTCCTTTGTCGTAATGGTGAAGCCTGCTTTTTCGAGGCCTTCCAGTACATTGACGGCATGCCGGACATTGACTTCGCCGCTTCCGCTTCCTCCCTGGATCGTATAGGCTGCGCCTGCGCCGTAAAGCGCAGTTTGGCATGGAACTATCGGCAGCACGCCGTCATTCTCCAGCAGCACTATACCTTCCGCCGCCGCTTCATAGGACAGTGTCCGGTTCTTCTTCTCTCTCTCTGATACAATATCTTTAAAACTTGCTTTAGTATGCATATCTTTCATTTCTTCAAGCGAATGCTTATTCTGAATACTTTTCAAAACGCCATCCGGCGACCCTCATGATCAGTTCTGCCGCATTCCGGACATTTCCAAGTCATAGTATTATCCCAATAAACCGGTATCTATCGATCCTTCCTTCGTTTGAATATACACACTATGCTTTTGGACGAACCATAACTTTGGCTTGTAGAGGTACAGCTTACCAGTTCCCATCCATCATAGCCCAGAAGATTGAGCTGGTTTTCAAGCTGATTTGACTCAATGCTTCCGCCCCAAAAACCTTTTGTATCATACACGACCACTTTATACTCGAAATTTTCCATATTTGATCCTCCTGCAGAATTACAGTTTAATCAGATAATACTGGCTGAGCCTTCCTTCTTTATAGTTTTCGTTTTCGGCGATCAGTATTCCGCCGTTCT
>CADBQK010000521.1 GCA_902796775.1 uncultured Lachnospiraceae bacterium | reverse complement strand
GCTTCTGTTTCAGCTGCCGTCTCAGCCGCAGAAGAAGGAGCTGCAGGGGAGGAGCCTCCGCAGGCAGCCAGGCTGGCCGTCATTACAACTGCCATCACAAGACCTAAAAGTTTTGCTTTTTTCATAATGATTCTCCTTTGCTATAATCTTGAATGTCAAGTGACATCAGGTTCAGGATTTCGTTTCGGTAAGAAACAAATGTACTGCTGCTCCGGCTGCGCGGGTGATCCAGCTTGATCGGGATCTCCCTGCGGATCTGTCCGGGTTTTCCGTCCATGACGAAAATCCTGGAGCTCATGTACACAGCTTCATCAATATCGTGTGTGATCATGATCACCAGCTGCCGGTTGATCTGCCACATGTCCAGGATCTCCTTCTGCATGTTCATACGGGTAAAGGCATCCAGAGCGCCCAGCGGCTCATCCATCAAAAGGATCTGCGGACGGCTGATCATAGCTCTTGCCAGAGCCACACGCTGTGCCATGCCTCCTGAGAGCTGACCGGGATAGTCATCTGCAAATTGCTCCAGGCCGATCATGCTGATCATCCGGTCGACATCCTTTTCATAATCTGCTTGTTTTCCCTGCATTTTCAGACTGAAGGCAATATTGTTCCGGACACTCAGCCAGGGGAAGAGGGTCGGTTTCTGAAAGACCATGCCGATCTGCGGACCTGGTCCTGTGATCGCCCGTCCATTCACAGTCAGTTCTCCGGATGTCGGGGGAATGAGCCCGGCAATCATTCGAAGGATCGTGGATTTGCCGCATCCGGACGGTCCGACAATACTGACGAATTCATGTTCGTGCATCTCCATATCGATATTTGCCACGGCATGTGTGACTGTTTCACTATCTACACGGGAAAAACTTTTGGAGATATCTTTCAGCCGCAGTGTGATCGAATCATCCATTATGTGTTCCTCCTGTCTGCCAGCGAAGCATGCGCCTCCGGAGGTGCTCAACAATACGGGTCACCAGATTAAAAACAATGCAGATAATGATGATTGCGGCGAACATCTTGTTGTAAGCAGCCCATGATTTAGCCCAGGTAATGTACCAGCCCAGGCCGGCCTTTACACCCATCATTTCGGCAATGATCAGAGAAACGCAGGCAGAACTCATTGCCTGTGTCATACCCTGCAGGATATTCGGCATGGCTCCGGGGATGGCAATGGAAAAGACCAGCTGCCGTTCGGAGGCTCCCAGAGTTCTTGCTGCTTCCAGATAATCGTGATCAACACCGGACACTCCGGTTGTCGTAGCAATCGTTACTGCAAACCAGGCACCAAGCCCAACGATAAATGCCGATCCGGCGGTCAGTGATTTGACCAGAAGCATGATCAGAGGGATCCAGGTTGCGGTAGGAATCGGACCCAGGACCCGGATGATCGGGTTGATCCAGTAGTATACTTTTTTACTGTAACCGCAGGCTACACCAGTGATCAGCCCAAGAAAGGAACCGCAGAAATAGCCTGTTAAAAGCAGCCTTATGGAGTAAAAAGTACAGATGGCAAGCTGGCGGTAATCCAGGATCATCGAATTAATAATGTCATTGATCCAGGGGATAAATGGATAGAGAAGCTTGCCTGTCTTTAAGGTAGCCCAGTCAAACACTGCCAATGCCGCGAAGATTGCTGTCAGGAAAGGAGCTGAATGACTGGCTGCTGCGAACTCGCGGCGGCTCCCTCTTGAGACATAAAACATGCCCCGCACCCAGCGCGCAGCATATATCGAAAGTATGATCAGGAGGAAGATCATATACCTTTCCGGGTGCGGGTTATTATATTTGTCAGGAATCAGCGTGTATTCAGCCAGTGCAGCAGCAAAACCGGCCAGAGGGAGAAGGGAAATGATCATATCCCTGTATTGCTGTCCGTGGTTTCGGCTTCTTTCCAGCTCCCACAGCTGATCTTTTGTCATGGCTGCAGCCTCTGCAGCTTCTGGTATTGTTTCAGTTTCTATCTCCGCTTCGGGAGAAGAATCTGTGTATCTCGGATTATCCGTGTCCATATTGCACCTGCTTGTATGTGTAAAAGAGATACCGGGAAAGCGGCATCCTTTCATGATCGTTCATGAATACCAGTATTGTATTTCATGTATTTCCTATGAAAAATACTACCACATACTCAATTTCTGCATCCAATTGCATTTATTCATAACTGGCAGGATATATTGAAAATGTCAATAAAACGACATAGCTTTCCGGTTGCAGTTGCAGTTTTTTCAGGATGCGCTTATACTGAATAGCACAGAAGGAGGGATCGAAATGGAATATGAAGGTCAGATCTGCAGAAGTCCGATGGAGCGGGGGGCCTTTATGCTGCCGGTGGCAGCGGGCTGTGCATATAATGCCTGCAAATTCTGTATGCTTTTCAAGCATCTTTCATTCAGGGAACTTCCCCTTGAACAGATACATGAGGAGATCCTCCGTGTAAAAGCGCTGGGCGGAAATCCGAAAAAGGTATTCCTGGGAGATGGCAATGCTTTCGGGATGGACCAGGAGCGTTTTCTGGCGATACTTGCTATGATCCGCGAGCATTTTCCGGATTGCAGTATGGTCAATATGGATGCTACAGTAACTGACATCAGTAAAAAGAGTGACAAGCAGCTGCACGAGCTCTATGATGCAGGCGTGCGCCGTCTGTATCTGGGCATAGAGAGCGGGCTGGATGATGTCCTGCATTTTATGAATAAAGACCACAGCCTGACACAGGCATATGAGCAGATTGAGCGGATCCATAATGCGGGTATGAGTTATGGAGCTCATATCATGACAGGAATCGCCGGCAGAGGACGGGGATTGGAGAATGCTGAAAAAACGGCCGAGTTCTTTAATCGTACAGGGCCGGAGTTTATCGTGAACTTTTCTCTTTTCCTGCACAGACGTGCTCCTCTGCAGAAGGATATCCTGTCCGGCGCTTTTGTGCCGGCCTCAGAACAGGAAAACATTCTGGAAGCACGCCGGCTTCTGGAGCTTCTGGATGTTCCCGGTGTCAAATATGACGGATTTCATGATATGGTTCTCTTCCGGGTGAAGGGGATACTGCCTCATGACCGGGAGCGGATGATTGGCGAGATCGATCGTTTTCTGGAGAAAAGGCAGGATCTGGAGAGCAGATATGCTGAGGTGTCATAGAAATAATATCCAAAGAGGATAATGTCTGAAGATGCTGCAGTCAAAGATGCTGCAGCTTCTTTGTTCAGCAGGACGGACAGGACATACCAGGGAAGGGGAATGACCGTATGAGAATACTTAGTATAAGTGCCCAGAAACCGAGCAGCACAGGCAGCGGAGTGTTTCTCACAGAGCTGGTAAAGACATTCGCATTGCAGGGGCATGAGCAGGCGGTAATAGCCGGTGTTTATCAGGATGATACCATCTCATTTCCTGCAGGAATAGTGTTTGCACCTGTATATTTTGGTACTCCTCAGCTTCCGTTTCCAATCGCCGGGATGTCGGATGAAATGCCCTATCCCAGTACCCGTTACTGCGATATGACACCGGAAATGGTAAGATTTTTTGAACAGGCCTTCCTAAGTGTCCTTCAGAAGACTCTGGAGCAATTCCGGCCGGATGTGATCCTCTGCCATCATCTGTATCTGCTGACTGCTCTTGTCCGGGAACAGGTCAGGGATATTCCGGTATACGGTTTCTGCCATAACACAGATCTCCGCCAGATGAAAAAGCATGGTCTGGAGCGGGAGAGGATCGCAGCGTCGATCCGGCGTCTGGAGCGGATCTTTGTGCTGCGGACAGATCAGAAGGCAGAAGTAGAGCAGATCTACGGGGCGGACCCTTTGAAGATGACAGCAATCGGGATGGGATACAATAAGGACATTTTTTATCCTGTTGATACGCCTGCGCAGATAAAGGACCCAGAGAATCCAAAGGACACTAGGAGGCCGCTGCGCCTTGTCTATGCGGGAAAGATTGCTGAGAAAAAGGGCGTGATGAGCCTGCTTCGTTCTCTGGATCATCTTCAGGTACCTGCAGGGGACCTGGAACTGGTCTGCGCAGGCGGAGCGGGGAACGAGCAGGAATACCGGCAGATACGGGAACTGGCTGCAAAGTCCCCTTATCCTGTTTCTTTTCCCGGACGGCTTGGTCAGCCGGAACTGGCTGACATCTACCGGACAGGAGATATCTTTGTCCTGCCATCCTTCTATGAAGGCATTCCTCTGACCGTGATCGAAGCGCTGGCCTGCGGATGCAGGGTGGTCCTTTCTGATCTGCCGGGAGTAAGGGAGTGGCTCGATGAATTTGTAACAGGAGCGGATATCCGTTATGTACAATTGCCTGCCCTGCAGAATACAGATGAACCGGTTCCGGAAGAGCTGCCTGCTTTTGAGCAGCGGCTGGCAGAAGCCATTGAGGGCAGCATAAGCAGCTCTCCTGCTGCCCCGGCAGATGTAAGCAGGATCTCGTGGGAGAGGATTGCACAGTTGGTTCTGAAAGAACTGTAAGCCGCAGTCAAAGGCAGCAGGATCCATAGAAAAAACTTATAAATATTGACGCATTTATCGGCAGAATGATATAATCCATGTGCTTCTAAACTGATATGGAGGCGGATAGGTAACTGGTGTGCCTCCTGGTCTTCAAAACCAGTGTGG
>CADBQK010000520.1 GCA_902796775.1 uncultured Lachnospiraceae bacterium | reverse complement strand
TACTCTGGGGACCTCTCTGGGTGATAACCTGGAAGAAATCGTAATCAATGATGAAAGCGATTTCTCTGATGAGGCATCTTTTGAAGAATCTTTTGAGGAAGATGTCTATGATGAGGAGCCGCCCGAAGGGGAAGATACTCCCTAGTGATGCTTTTTTCCTGCAGACAAAGCAATCTGTATGATCAGGAAGGGGCAGAATACTTTTTGCCTCTTCCATCCTAATATGAAAAGAGTCCGCAAACAGTACGATACGGATACTGTTTACGGACTCTTTTCATATTATGGAATTTTCTGCATTTATATATGTGATCTTAAATTTCTTTCCGCCATGGAACTGCCAGACGTTCAATGATGGTGACGATACCTACGATGGCCATGGCAACGGCTGAGAGAAGGAGGATGGGGGCGAAGACGCCTGCACCGTCCAGCTGTGTCATCATTCGTTTACTGAAGTAGCCAAGGCCGGTCTGGGAGCCCAGCCATTCCCCGATGGCTGCCCCGATGATACTTAAGGGGATCGCCATTTTTATGGCAGAGAAAAAGTAGGGCAGGGTGTTCGGAATTTTCAGTTTCATGAAAATATCTTTTCGGCTGGCATGAAAGCTGGTCATCAGCTCCTCCATCTCACGTTTGGTTGACTGGAAGCCGTCAAAAACCGTGATAGTGATTGGAAAGAAGGTCATCAGCACGGTAACCAGTACTTTGCTCCAGATACTGTAGCCGAACCAGAGTACAAAAAGGGGAGCCAGGGCCGTGATTGGAATCGTCTGTGACGCAATGACAATAGGGTAGAGCATATGCTGTATGTTTTCGTTCATGTCCATGATGATGGCCAGAAACAGTCCCAGGACGACAGAGATCGCCAGACCGATGAAAGTGACTGACATCGTATAGGGTAGATGTACTGTCAGAAGCGGCTCCCTCAGCTCCCAGAGCCTGTGAAGGATCTGGGTGGGGGAGGGCAGGATATAGGCGGCGTTCATATGCATGGCAGCGGCCTGCCACAGAAGCAGACAAAGTCCGAGAAAAATGGCGCTTGCCAGGTTTTTTTTCATTTCAGATCGCCACCTGCTTTCTCAGCTGTTCCAGGAGATATTCCTTCAATTCCAGGATCCGGGGTTCTTCCATCATATGGCGGCTTCTCGGCCAGGGGAGAGGAACAGTGATTTCCTCCAGCTCCCGGATAGGACTTTCTTTTACCAGCAGGATCTTGCCGGACATAAAGATGGCCTCATCAACATCGTGTGTGATAAACAGGATCGTCTTCTGGAAATGCTGCCACTCATGCAGGAGCCATTCCTGCATATTCATTCTGGTCAGAGCATCCAGGGCACTGAAGGGCTCATCCAGAAGAAGGAGAGGTGCATCCGTAAGGATCGTGCGTGCAAAGGAGATCCTCTGGCGCATACCGCCGGACAGGTCCCTTGGATATTTGTCGGCGTAATCCGAAAGTCCAACTTCTTTCAGCATCTGGGCGGCACGCTCCCTCTGCTGCATGACCGGAATACCGGCTATTTCCATAGGAAGACAGATGTTTTCCATAATCGTACGCCAGGGAAAGAGCAGATCTTTTTGAGGCATATATCCGGCAGCTACTGTCTTCAGACTGGTGATGTCTTTACCATTCTGCAGGATCTGTCCTGCCTTTTTTTTCAGGATTCCGTTGGTGAGCTTAAAAATAGTGCTTTTCCCGCAGCCGCTGATCCCGATCAGGGATACAAAATCCCCCGGATGTATGTGAAAAGAGAGATCATCTACGATATCCTGCTCATCCGAATCATATCGAAAGCAGACATTTTTAAATTCCAGCATGGTAAGTCTCCTGTTTATGATGGTTTCATACCCTGGGCAGGGGCTGAATAACAGTTATTTGCAGAGCCTGGATCGTATATTCTTCCCGTTTAGATGTTTTATCGGGGAAGAGGTCATGCATTGGCAGAGGGCTCCCTGCCTGCATACGCCATATCCCAGAACTTATATTCGTAAATACTGCAGTTGATGAATATCTCCTTCAACCGGGTGAGCTGCTCTGCAGAAATGTCTTCGCCCAGGCGGTCAACCATAGCCAGAATCTGCCGGTTGCCAGCGGCATATTCCTCACTGGCATAGCCCTGTACCCACTCTCCAAAGAAAGGGTGGGTAAGTACACCGGGAATCTTTGACAGATATTTACCGATAAATTCATAGCTCCAGGCACAGGATAGGATCGTCGCCAGGATCTCCAGGACATCTCCATTATGCGCGACGGACAGCATATAATGCGTATAGGAAAGATTGTCCAGATGCATGCTGGCCTGCTGTGCCTCCCCAAGAGGGATCCCCAGACGTTTCATGTAGGAACGGTGGATATCCATCTCTGTATTCAGAGTGCTGTAAACAAAATCCGCAAAGAATTTCATCAGTTCAGGCTCCCGGGATCTGATGATCCCAAGTGCATAAACTTTGGTATAGTCAAACAGATACAGGTAATCCTGGATCATATAGTACCGGAATTTTTCTATAGGAAGGGTGCCTTCGGCTACCTCCCGGATGAACGGATGTGTCAGATAAGAATCCCACAATTCCTGCGCCTCTGTACGCAGTATCTCGGAAAGTTTCATAGTTTTGTCCTTTCAGCAGATATGAAAAAACCTGTACCATACATAGTACAGTACAGGCCTTTGTTGTGTTTACAATCCGGACCTGCGTTCCTACGATGGTATTAACCAACAGGTTCAAAGGGTCAGGTTGTACCTTCTCAACGAAACGGCGGTTGTTTCCTGCCGTATCGTCCCCCTCGCAAGCATTGATAACATTATATTACAGAAAACCGGAAACGTCAATGGTTCACCACTCGTAATCCTTCCGATAGCCGTTTTTCAGCTGTTTTTTACTAAGCTTGTAATAGGTGTAGGTTAGTTTTTTCCGTCTGGTATAGGTATGTACAGCACTTCCGATGTCGATATAGCACTTCTTTCCGTTGATCCTGACCCAGGACCAGGTGTGCTCCTCGAATTTTTTCTTACTGGTATACATACTGCCTTCCACTTCGCCGGCTTTCAGTCCCATCCGCTCGCACAGCAATGTAAACATGGAGGCAAAATAGCTGCAGGTGCCGCTTAGATGGGAGTAATAAAAGATACAGTCATCTTTTGCGATCTCAGGATCCCCGCCTGCCCAGCCGTGATACTTGATGTGGGAAGCATCATATGCGATCTCCCCGGCAGCGTGACGCTTATCGCACTCTTTCTTGTAGGCAGTGATCTTGCTCTTTTTGCCATTGAGTTTATAAATCGGTTTGAGATAAACGTACTCGCCTCTGTAAGAGTCATAGTACCTGGTGAGAGAACTGCTGCTGTATTTTTTCTTTGTTTCATAGTAATAGCAGCCATGCTTT
>CADBQK010000519.1 GCA_902796775.1 uncultured Lachnospiraceae bacterium | reverse complement strand
TCGGATATCACGGAGAAGAAGGAGAAGATCCAGTCTCACATTGCCGGACATGAAGCAAAGATCGAAGCGCTGAACAGGTCGTTTGAGGAAGCGAATGCGCTGAAGCTGACCTTCAACCGTGTGGCACAGGCACTGGCCGGGGATTATTTCAGTATCTATATTGTCGATCCGGATACGGATGAGTTCACGGAATACAGTTCCACGGAAAAATTCGATCAGCTGGGAATTGAAAAATCCGGGAAAGATTTTTTCAATATCAGCCGTAAAAACATGGCCCGTGTGATCTATCCGGAGGATAAAGATCGTTTCATGGCTGTCTTCAAGAAAGAGAGAATCATGGAGATCCTTGAAAGAGACGGCAGCTTTACCACAAAGTACCGGCTCATGTTCGGGGATGAACCGGTGTATGTCAGCATGAAGGCTACGCTGATGGAAGACGAGGACGGACGGCACCTGATCTTCGGCACCAATAATATAGACGCACAGATGAAGCGTGAAGCCGAATTCCAGGCCAGGATGACCGATGCCAGAAATCAGGCAAGGAATGATTTCCTTGCGAATATGTCCCATGATATCCGTACGCCGATGAATGCCATTGTCGGGTACACGAATATCGCGAACGCTCATCCGGATGATCCGCAGATTGTAAGAGACTGCCTGGACAAGATCGGATCCTCCAGCCATTTTCTGCTCTCCCTGATCAATGATGTTCTGGATATGTCAAAGATCGAGAGCGGGAAGATGCAGCTGACAACCGGTGAATGCGATCTCGGGGTGATCCTCGGCAGGATCGAGGATATCACACTGCTGCAGGCCAGAAAGAAGTCACTGCACATCTCCTACGACAGGTCGCGAATCCATCACCTCTATGTTCTCGGGGACGAGCTGCGCATAGAGCAGATCCTGATCAATATCATCAGCAATGCGATCAAGTACACACCGGAAGGAAAAGACGTGGTGCTGACCGCTGAGGAACTCGGTGTGACAGAGAACGGCTTTGGCCGGTTCAGGTTCATTATCCGCGATACAGGGATCGGGATCAGTGAAGAGTATCTTCCTCACATTTTTGACAGCTTCACACGGGAGCAGAACACGACGATCAACCGGATCCAGGGAACAGGGCTGGGACTTTCAATCACCGCCAGACTGGTGGAGCAGATGGGCGGAAAGATCGAGGTCAGCAGCAGACCTGGTGAAGGATCTGAATTTACGGTGACACTGGATCTGGAACTGACCGGGAAAAAAGAGCAGGAAGGAACGGATGAGGAGTACGGTGAAGCGGCGGATCTGAACGGCAAAAGGATCCTGCTTGTGGAAGATAATGATATCAATGCGGAGATCGCATCCATGATTCTTTCCCAGTACGGCATAGAGACAGAGCGTGCGGAAAACGGCCGGATCGGCGTGGAGATGGTGCAGCAGAAGGGGCCGGGCTGGTACGATGCGATCCTGATGGATATACAGATGCCTGTGATGAACGGCTATGAGACGACCCGTGCGATCAGGGCGCTGGACGGTGACTATTACCACAGGATCCCGGTCATTGCCATGAGTGCGAATGCGTATGATGAAGATGTGCGCAGATGTCTGGATTCGGGGATGAATGATCATCTCGCCAAGCCATTCAAACCGGAGGAGCTGTTTGCGCTTCTGGCGGGATATCTGAGCAGGCACTGACCTGACCGGTGTTTCCGGATGATGAATAATTACCCCGGAATAATCCTGGCCGGACACGGAAATCGCAGCAGGTTAAGGAAGAAAGTACAGGTTTTTGCAGAAATCATCGGGAGGATTGTCATGAGAACAATGGAAAACGAATATATCCGGGTCGGTCTGGAAGACAGAGGCGCGCAGCTTTGCAGCCTGTATGACAAGGTCAGGCAGCGCGAGCTGATCTGGAAGGCGGACCCGGCTTTCTGGGGATATCACGCACCTCTTCTGTTTCCTTTCGTCGGCATGGTAAACGGGGGCAGGTACAGATACAAGGGGAAAACGTATCAGGTCCGCCAGCACGGGTTTGCCAGGGAAAAGGATTTTTCCTGCATCTCATCAACACCGAATCAGACAGTGCATTCGCTGAAAGCTGATGAAGAAACCATGCAGAAGTATCCGTTTGACTTTTGCCTGAATGTGACGCACGAGCTCTCCGGCCGC
>CADBQK010000518.1 GCA_902796775.1 uncultured Lachnospiraceae bacterium | reverse complement strand
TGTTCCATTTCATATTATCCCTCGTATTGTGGATGTTCATTATGATGGAGATTTTGATTATGCTGTATTAGCTCAATCACCCAATTACACGCCAGCAAGTGCGGATTATATAATGAAAGTGTTTGAGGAGTATATTGATGTGATATAGGTGTGTCGGAATCACACTGTATTCTTTGCAGCTCATTAATGGCAGCATATCCATGATCTGGCATGATTCAAAGTGACATAATTGAAGAACAAGGTGCGATACCATTTTCAATAATCAACATTGATATGGGAATCTAATCATTTACAAAACGGATCCGGATAATAAGAAGAATCAAAGGCCCAATACTTCTAAATCAAGGTTCTTACCAAACAAATAATGATCGTACGCCATTGTTGCCGGCAGGAATCGAACTTTTATATTCTGCAAGCCAAGTTCAGTCAGCATATTAAGCGACGCTTCTCCACGGCTTTCAACATTATGATTCTCTGTTGGCATAACAAAGCAGTTTTTTACTGAAGAGAAACCATGATCCGAAATGAACTTCTTATACGCAAGTTGGTATAGATACTGCTTTGTCACAGATTCAATGCCAGGCTGCCCTTTAGGGGGAAGCCCATGATTAAGTATTGCATTATAGTACTTTGCATCGACAATAATAAACTGTTTCCCTGAAATAGCAATCAAATCTGGAATAAGGGTATCACGAGCAGTTATTCCAGTTGCCGACCATAACGGTTTTTCTATGATTTCTATCAATTTCTCATTTCTGTTGTATTCCGGGCATAGTGGTTTTGGAAGCTGGAGAGTCCCCAGCTTTTTATCCAGTTGGTTATCCATGATTTCTGCACAAACTTCTTCCCAGACCAGATTAAAACTATTCGTTCCAAAAAGAGAAAGGCAATCTGTATCGTAAAGACTTCCACTGTGACTGATATACGCGTAGATGGTTTTTAACACCAACTGTTTTCGAGTGTTGAATTGAGTATTCAATTCGTTTTCAATTCGACCAAGTATATACTCCTTGTCTCCAAACTCGTCTAGTTTTTCGTCAGTTAGATCAATCTCCGTTATTTCAAACAAATCCAAAAGATCCGCATCTTTCAGTTCTTTCGATGCTCTTGTTAATATGCACTCATGGAGCCTCTTGAAATAGTCAAAATCATCAGTTACTCGTCTTTTTGTCTGGATGTCGATATAATATGGCCTATTATTTGAAAGAAGAGTAAATGTCTCATTAATTGTTTTGTCCCAAAGTATTTCGCCTGAACCATTAGTCTCAATGATATCTTCCGTATTACTGTATACGCCGTTTTCAAAGAAATCTTGAATTAAGAATAGTAATACCGCCAGAAGGTTAAAGGAACTTGTTTCACTACTGTCGTTAAACATACGAATAATCTGTTCCTTCGAGTTGTATTTTTCAAGGACCTGCAGAACCTGATGCAACTCATCCTTTGGTTCCGTGGAGCGCAGAATGTATTTGGGATAGCACTTTAGCACTCTTCCAGAAACAACAATTACTCCAACAAATGTGAAGACATATAAGTATTCATTTTCACCGATCTCAACATCAGCAACCTCAACATCCTCATCAACAAGATCGGACATATCTCGTTGGATATCAGTTGCTTTGACGGTTTTCAGCACCCCAAATTCCTTTAGCTTACGAATTATCGGAACAACTCTCTCTTCCGAGCACTCAAACGCTTTACACAGTTCTTTTTGAGTATACCTTTTTTGTTCTCTCAAATACTTCGAGATCATACGTCGCTATCCTGCTCATCACTTGTATTATCGTCATCAGTCATTTCCTGATCACCGGACACATCACTATGTATCTTTACAGCATTTTGAATATCTGCATGGAAGATACCTATTCCTTGTTCATCAAATGCTTCGCATATCTTTGAATATCGAGCCTGTCCTTTTGAGCTTCCTTCAAACAGTTTTCCTCGTTTCTGTTTAGCAGCATCATCAAAAAGGTACATAAGAACCTTATGCTTAAAAACATCTCTGAATTTCTGACTATCAATCTCGCTTCCACCATCTGCAGGAACTACAATATTACGAGCTATAAAGTATGGTCCAAGCTGCTTATCTTCGTTAATCTTCTCGCTTGAAAGAAACTCATTAATTGCTTTGCGGAGCTCATTCCATTCAACTCTTTGATTCTTTGCACCTAAAGTAACATACTTGTTCTGAATGTCTTTATCACTATCATCGATTCCAAGATATGTAAAGTCCCATCTTCTCTTAAACGCCGTATCCATTGGGAATACACCCTGATCGGCACTGTTCATTGTAGCCCAGATGAACATATTATCCGGGATTCGTATCTTTGAACATTCCTGAGGAGAAATATCCAGTTCCTTAGCAAGATAATTCCTTATATCTTCTGATGCTTGTATGGGGTACTCACTAACGTTATCATCACCACGATCAAGCAATTGGAAGACATCTCCAAAAACCGCGGCTACATTGGCACGGTTAATCTCCTCAATGATTAAAAGAAACGGTCTGGGATTGCTGGTACGACTGTTTTTTAGCGCATTAACATAAACACGCATAAATGGGCCAGGCACATAGGCATATGTGATCATATCATTTCCATGAATGTCTTTTGACGGAACTGGTTTGTATGTTCCAACAAAGTTAGCGTAGGAATAATCAGGATGGAACGTTACTCGCTCATAATCATCTTCGTTATCCGTCCCTAAAAGCAGCTTTCTATCTGCATTGATTGTATAACTCTTGCCGGTGCCAGGTGCTCCGAATACGATGCGATTCCGCGAATAATGCGATTCAAAACCTGAATAAAAAACAACAGATTTGATAGGCTCTTCATTCAATTCCTTATCTGAATCGTTTTTTTCTATTTCTTTTGGAGAATTCACACCATAGAAATACTTTTCATATAAGAATAAGAGGTTCTCTTCGTCTTTTAGCTGAAAACACGATGTTAGTTTTCCTTCACTCTTTTTCGGAAGCTTCTCAGAATCTCCGAAAACGAATTTCCAATTAGCAGAACGAATAT
The DNA here is from genome assembly GCA_902796775.1 of uncultured Lachnospiraceae bacterium. The sequence continues at coordinate 3,437 of CADBQK010000518.1, read as the reverse complement.
GCCCCATATTGCTATTTGAATCAAAATAGTAACTCCCCACATTATCTGCTAGGGCAATTAGAGTTTCACCATCCATAACTACAAAGACAGTGTTTTTATCACAACTATAGAACCGAGCAATTTCGCCTGCTTTCCGTGACGCTAAGCTTTCGTTTGTTGGATAGTACAGTTCATTAAGCCGTGCTTGCAACTCTTTTTTATCTATGCCTTCTCCGTGAACATACTCTGTAAGATCACCTAGATCCGGCCAACCAATACCAACAACATCTCTTTTTGCCCATTCAGATGCATAGTTTATCTTTTCGTCCGAGGAACCAAGTCTAACAAACGTCTTAATCTCGCCGAAATGCCCGTGAAAGACTTCAAAAAACTGTCTATAATACCATCCAGCATAGTTCTGTATCATCGATATTTGACCACTTCTGGCATAGTACTTGGTGCTTGGTTTGATTCTTAACGAACGCAGGACATGCATTTGCCAATCATCTGAGTGAAAGCCACTCAGTTTATCGTTACAAATAATAGAGAAATACTTGTGGAACCAACCCAAATTGTAGTACTGAATTCCAACGTTAGCCTTAAGATCGTCATCCAGTTTCTCATAAGCCTCTAAGGAATTGAGATCAGCATTTTGAATAATCCTGGCACCTGCTACGAGAGCATCTCTGATTTTCTTTCCGAGAGCGAGTGCCTCGTCTTCTGAAAGCACTTGTTGCTTTTGAGAACTTCCTGTCAGCCATTCGCCAGTAGCTTTTTTCTGAAAGAGACCAAACTTAAAAGCAGAACCACCCGAGATACTTCCAAAATAAGATTTGCATTCTTTATTCATCTCCAACCAGCAACAAAGTGCATTTGTATTATCACCGGCTGTATAAAACATATATGACAAGATAGAATCATCATCTAACGCTTCAAGCACATCTGGTGAATATGCTTTTTTGAAGATTTCAAGAGCATTTTCTATAGAGTCTGAAGAAGGAACAATATCAGATCCGCTCTCAAGAGCAAATTCTTTAAGGACTTCAGCTGCATTCTGGTATTCATTAAGTCTTGTGTCGCTATTCATCGTGCATTTTCCTCGCCTTATTTGTGATTATATGTGGCAAAACTACCAAGTTTTTTCAATCTCATCATATGCTTTCATTGCATCCTCAGTCCTTTTCTTAACAGCTGCATCGAGAATGGCCTGTTCTTCTTCATCAAAAACCATATCACCTTCTTTCGGAGCAAACTCATCCTGTTCAGTTTCAGCCGTCTCGTCAGGCTTTTCTTCGTTCGTCTTTTCTTTTTTCGAAAAGTCATACGGGAAGGGGGCATCTGCCTTTCCAACGGCACCAGCACCGGCGCTCCATCGATCATAAGCAGTATCTCTCACAATTTCGTCACGCATGCTTTCCCACATTTTCAATGCAGCATCCATCTCCGAAGCTGTGTAGGCACAGAGCTTGACATCGATCTCATAATCCGGATAATCTTCTGTAAAATTCTTGTATGCTCTCATACATTGTTTTGTCGATTCTCCAACAGGATCACGCAAAGAACCACCGAAAATACCAGAACTAATCAAGGGGAAAGATATACTGTGATATCCATGCTCTTTTAGAACTACTAATGAATTGTAGTAGGCTTCATAAAGCTCTTTGAACGCTTTGGGAGTTCTTGCAAAATCTGGGCCAACAGCGTGAATAATAGCTTTAGCATTCTTCATATTAAACGCTGGCGTAATAACTGCCTGTCCATCACGCAAAGGTGTTTTATATTTGCTACAGGCAGCCTTAAGTTCCGACATTCCGGCTTTCCTGAAGATTACACCACAGATTCCTCCGCCAGCCCATAATCCATCATTTGCGGCATTAACAACGACATCAACCTCTTGATCTGCACAAGAAGCATTAATTAGATGCATGTCATTCATAGAAACTCCTCTTTTCTTTTGATTATCGTTATATATCCGATGTTTTTGCTATCTATCTTTAATTATACACGCCTTCAGTATGAATAATGGAACAACATACGCCTATTATGCATTCTTTTACTATCTGTTCACAAATATCGATAAACTTACGACTAGGGGTCTAAACATAAACAAACAAAAAGAGTAGGGGAAATGTCGTGTAACAATATTACAAACATTGAAATAAATGACTTTACAGATTTTCAAGTATTCTTCAGCGGCCGAGTATTTGTGTTGTCCAGAGTGACAATGATGAATGACATAGACCTTCTCCGCTGGCTCTACACGATCGGAATCTCGTAACAACCATCCTTTACACTTGTGAATCCGTAGCCGACCTTTCCACTAACAAACAGCTCCGATTGCCGGTTACCGATGAAAAAGCTCTGGAACCCAACTTCAAGAGTTCCGTCAATTCCAAATTGAATCTCACAAGGAACAAGGTGCTGAGGCAAAACTTCTTCCCAAAGATCATCCTCAGAACCGGTGATGCTTCGAAAGTAGGGGATGAAGCGTTGACATGCAAACCAGATGGCCATCGTCGTCCAATAATACCTATCGTGATAAATAGCATCGAACCCTAACTGAACAATGAGTTTCTCAACCGGATCAGCCGGGTTGCAATGAAGATACAGAACACAATATTCACCCACTCCCCAGTGGATGTAACCAGCAAAGCAGCCAATATCGTCATAATATAAACATTTGTAATTTCTACAGACTACTATCTCTCGATCTTTCATTGTGCTTCCTCCTCGCTGCTATTTATAGAATAGTCCGTGAGATATATTTGTACATCCACCAAATCACAAAAAAAGAGCCAAAATTATCGATCAGCTGTATTTTCCCGAAAGTAAGGTTAAAAATATACTCTTCATGCATATTTCTCCGTTCGTCGCTCACTAACTGCATCTAGTCTGTCAACCCACGCTGTTATGATGATATAATAAACATATCTAGCAAAATCACTCTTTCGAAAGGCGTTCCAATGAGCATCAGCAACCGTTGTTTATATGATAATAGTTTTGTTGAATTTCTATCTCAAGACGAGAAAGCCGTGCTGGGAGCGCTTGTCGATAATACTCATGGCGAAGTCAGAACAACATCCTTAGAAGCATGGAACGGAGAAATCTCCATTATGAGAGATGTCCTTTCTGGATTAGCGGATAAGAATGGACAAATCATTTTCGAATATGACATTCCACGCCTTGGAAAAAGGATAGATGTGGTTTTACTCTACAGGGGAATCATTTTCTGCATCGAGTTCAAAGTAGGGGAATCGCGAATTTTGGAAGCTGATGTGGATCAAGTTCTTGACTATGCTCTTGATTTGAATAACTTCCACCGACTTAGTCAGGGGAAGGTCATTGTTCCTATTCTCGTGGCTACAAACTACACCGGGGCCTCTTCTCTCATCCAGAGATCCGGATATGATGACAATGTGATCAATCCACTTATGACGGGAAAGAATGGCATCTTGGGC
>CADBQK010000517.1 GCA_902796775.1 uncultured Lachnospiraceae bacterium | reverse complement strand
TCACCGAGCTTCGACATGCGCGGTTCTTTAGGAGGGTTAATCAAATACTTCATGATCGCAACTTTTGTATAAGTATCTAAATCCAGTTCATCTAATCTAGTCCTAATATCACTTAGTACTTGCTCTTTTTCTATTTTCATTCCTTTACTTAACATTTCTGCTATATCAATCCTAAACATATTATTGATATGTTTTTCCAAAGCAGGTTCAGGTGAATAATCGTAGTGTTTTTCAGCATAATTGTACTTATCAACTTTGCACAAGACAGGCTCTATCCATTCATTCTGATATATGGCAGCAATACCCCTCGGCAGTTTTGCAATTTCAGCAATCTGTGCATCATTAAGATTTGCAGATTTACCAACCAACTCTCGATCACTTTGGTCAGGTAAACGGAGAATGATTTTAGTGTTAGTATTTCTAATAGCAGCCATATCAAGCAACCCCGGTGCCTGATCAGCTATAATAAAACCCTCCCCGTATGTTCTCATCTCAGCAATAGCATTGGAAATCATTTCCACGCTCTTTCCAATTAAATTACCACCTTCAACAGGTTGTTCTGTTGATGTGCGCTTGAGAAGATTATGAGCTTCTTCCAATACAGTAATGTGATTAAGATCGGCATTCATACGTCCTTGAGACATTCTATATTCCTGCAACTTAAGAACAAGCATTCCCATAAGTAACGATTTTGTTTCAGACGATCCAACTCGGCTCAGATCAACAATAACATTACTATCAAACAAGGACTCCTCAGAAATCTCATCTTTATTAAATATCATGCCATTAAGGCCTGTACAAAGCGAGGATAAACGAGTCACCAGAGATCCTTTATATGCTCCTTTGTTTTCTGTATCGTAATCGCTTGAATCAATTATCAGTTTTACATTTCTTGTAACATCAGAAAATGATGGATACATTCCGCTACCGAACTCATTAGTTGAATTGCTCAGATTCCATCCGCAATCCTCATAAGATTTTTCAATAGCCCTTTTGAGAACAGCAGGCATAGCAGCATACATAGGCCAACACACATTGAAAATCTCTGTAATACGGTCTATGTGTTCAAGAACATGCATATCATCAGGGAAACTAAACGGATTTAGTTTAAGCAACTTCGAATGCGCGGGATTCGTACCATACACATTCACTTGTGAATTCTGACCGAAAACAGTCTTATATTCGCCCTTCGTAGGCTCTACAACCAGGAATTTGATACCTTCCTTAGTTGCTTTGTCGAGTATTTGATAAACTGTATTGCTCTTGCCGGCTCCAGTACTTCCCGTAATAAACGTATGTGATGCAAGAGAATTAAGTGAAAGAGATACACTATTATTCTCTGTGTTATCCATATGAAAGATCTTTCCAATAGTAATAATGTCATCCGGGAGGCCTTCACCTCCGGACAAATTAATATTCCGCCCGAATCTTGCGCATTGAATAACGGGTAATCCGGCAAGTGACTTTTGAGGGAAATTCAATGAATATGCAAGTTCCTTACCCGAAAGAGGAGTAGTAGCCGTGACAACAGCCGGATAACAATACATAGATTGTAAATCGCCATTATAGAAGTCCTCTTTTTCCTGAAGTTCAGTTCCAGACTCTTCATCCTTTTTCATTTCAGCTAATTCCAAATAATCTGGATTGAGTCCGAATACTGGATGTCTTAATTCCTTAAGATACTCATAAATATAGTCTGATGCTTCATTTTCCGCGATGTCTCCTCGCCATAAATTAACAGCATCCGAAGACATATACGATTCTTCACCCTGCGTTAATCCAAGGTATGAATGAGCAACATTGCTAACTACATTTTGATTCTCCCCAATAACATATGCTGCAAAGTCCCACATACCCATTGCGGTACTTTTTTCATACCTTTTCATCTGATTTTCAAGAAGATCAAGAGCATGTTTAACATTATAGTTAATATGAGTTTGAGTAATACCATCGTTCTTTCCAACCGAAGCTGTAACTGTTGATGATCTTGCAAAATTGGCACCAAAATTAATACCCAGACTCGTTGATTTAAAAACACCTTCAGCAATAGCTAAACCGGAGGTAATTGCTTGCCCAACGCTATTTGTCAGTGTGCTGGCAATAGTACTTATTGCTGAACTTCCTAAAGTTCTTGCAATCGCCTCGCCTGTAGTTATCATCTCAGATGAACCTGATGTAGATGAAAGACCTCGTGACCATGTGGATGATGTGGAAGATGCCGTAGAATTAGACATTGTTTCTGACATTCCTGTCATATTGGAAACTGAACTTCCAACACTAGAAGAAAAGTTCGCGCCTTGAGTGCCAGAGACTCCTACTCCAACAGGCGAAACGCTCTCAGTAATACTTGCACTAACTCCATAACCAGAACTCTCATTTGTACCAGTTGTAACACTTGAACTCGTTCCAGAAGATTGGCCCGCTGTTGTGGTGGAACCTGATGAACCTCCACTAGTGTTGGTATTAGTTGTTGATTCATTTATTCCCTGCGCTCGAGAGTTTTGCGTGGAGTTTGAAATCTGCTCACTGGTTTGGTTGCCTGTGCTTTCAGAGGTTCCTTTTGTTCTCTGGGTAGAATCCGATGTTGAATTGCTTGTCGTTGAAGCAGAAGTAGTTCCGTTTTGGATACCGGCACTAGCTCCTATATTAACTCCTGCAGTTGCCATCGAAGATCTGGTATCTTGTTCTGTAACAGTATAACTTGTTTGCCATGTCTCATATGGCTTAAGCCCAGAATATATCTCTCCAAGCCTCAACTTGCGTTCTTCAACATTGTCTATAGGTGTTGCAAGAAGTATAAGAACATATTCATCTGCTACTTTTTCAGGAACAATACCATCTAATAATTTTTCTATGGTTTGACTAATAAACTTTTCTGACTTTTCTGTCGGAATATTAGTTACTGAAGCTACCGAAAAGCCTCTATTGTTTCCCATGCATGGTAATGCACCAGATTTCACATCACCAATTCTTGAACCAGGGAAATTGCCACGTATCGAGCCTTTCAGTCTCTCAATATAGTTCTGAGCCTCTGAGTTATCATCATCGTTTCTGTTGTTGGTAACAGCTAAATATACATTCGTCTTCTCAATCTCACGATGGAATACAAGAGCAATATTGCAATTTTCGTTAGATAAGGACTCGTAAACATTAACTAATTTCTCGAGATTTCTTTCCTCCTTATCAATTACCCACTTAGTAATGTTGAAATAACGGATATTGTGAGCATAGTCAAACTTAACACCATCGTACTCAGCTTCAGGTTGAATTGGATAGTAGATTTGAGAGATTAGGGGGAGATATGCATTGTAAATTTCAATTGAATTAGCAGCCATAAGGCGCATCGTAAGCGCCACTTCTGCAGGATCCGTAGGATCTGGTTTGCCTTGAAGGTATCTATCTCGTGAATCTTCTATAGCTTTTAGCTCTTCCGGACTTAAAGCCGCTCTGCGCGCAATAGTGTTGTTGATTTTATTCTCGGCTTTTTTCAATACACCTTTTACTTTATTTCCACCTTTGGCTAACAGTCCAGTTCCAGATACAACACCCATGATCAGCTCCTCCAATCAAGCATTTTGATTACATCGTTTTGATACTCAACGATTTGTTCCTTCCTTTCGGTCATCTCATTG
>CADBQK010000516.1 GCA_902796775.1 uncultured Lachnospiraceae bacterium | reverse complement strand
TAAAGACACCATTAACAAAGATCAACTCAGTTGCTAACAAATCGTCATCGGCAATATTATTATCCGCTGCAAAGTAACGCAGATACACATCATAGCCCCCACTGACCAAAACAACCCGATAGCCTTCTTTCTGCAAAGATTGCATCATACTATATGTCTCCGGCACTAGTTTCGGCACTACACATTCGTCATAGAAGGCCTTTGCTTGCTCTCTCATAACGGATTCGGGCAACCCTTTGAGTTGCCGTAAATAGTATTCTTTATGCGAGGTACGTATAATTCGCAAATAGATCTGAAGCAAATGGCATATCTTCAGCAATATGTAAAACTTATGCCGCAACTGCGTCATAAATGTTTTATGATGCTTCAACACATACTTTACATATGCGTCTGCTGACTGATAGGGAACTAAAGTCTCACAAAAGTCAAAAAATACTATCTTTTCCTTACTTTCTTCCATAGAAATGCGAAATAACTTCTACAACTTGATTCATCTGCTCTCTCGTTCCTATAGTGATACGGAAACAGTTGCGAACGCTTGGTGCTTGAGTTGTATCTCGCACAAAAATATTATGCTCAGCCAAGTAATTTAAGAGTATTATTTTATCCTCATAACTCTTAAACTCAATCAACATAAAATTACCGTGACTCGGATGAACTGTTAGGTTTGAAGCATATGTCTGCATTGCCTCCGCAAAATAGGCCATTCCTTTATGCACCTCATCTACATAGTTCCACATATATTGTGTATCTTCCAATGCAGCGCATCCGGCTACCTGTGCAAAAGTGCTCAAGTTCTTTGGATTGCGAATCTTGTTGATGAACTGCACATTATCCTTTCCTGCGATCAAATATCCCAATCGAAAATTAGCCAAGGCAAAGGCTTTCGACATCGTACGAGAAATAAGAATATTATCGTATTGCAGCACTAAGTCTTTTGCCGTTATCCCTGCAAACTCATAGTATGCCTCATCTATCAAGAATAATGTGTCCGGGTATTCTTGCAACAAATGCTCTATATACTCCTTCGAATGCACATTACCTGTAGGGTTATTTGGATTGCAGATATACACCACTGCAGGTTCGCGTGTTACGATGTCATTCTCAAACCGCTCAGCATCAAAAGTAAAATCATCATTATAGTACGAGAAATACACATCTGCGCCATTAGCTTGGCATGTCAGTCGAAAGTTATCATAACTTGGCCCCAATATCATCACAGGATCACCTACACTGATGAAAGCTTTGCATATATATTCATGCAGCACATCGGAACTGCCAAAATACTGGATATTTTCCTTAGGCAGCCCAACATATTGCGCCAACAAACTCAACAACTCATCATTATAAGTTGTAGGATACAGATTGAAAAATGAAGGTTCTTGCAACAATACCTCGATTCGTTCCTTCACTAAAGGCGAAGGAGGAATAGTTGCCTCATTCCAGTCCAACTTCAAGATCTGCTGACGCTCTTCCGGCTTAACAGCCCACACCTTATGTGAAGCTAACTTATACGGCTTCAAGTTACGCAAATATTTATTTGGAAATTTCATATTTTCAGTTTTAATTTTTCAGCATAAATTACATCATATTCAGCAGGATAGAAATCCGCAAAACCACCACTATGAAATTGAGTCACTTCTCCAAAATACATTTTCCCATCAACATCATAAAAGTCAATACGGACAAACTTGTAATGATTCGCAATTTTTTTTCCTAAGGAAAGCATTTGATCATACGACATCGGACGGGGAACATCAGACGTGTTAATCTTTTCGTTATAGTGGTCAGCATATACAAACGGCATCCTTTCCCAATGCTCATCATATGTACAGCGATCATTCACCCCTTCTCTATCAAACGAAACATAAGTAAATTGGAACTCTCCATTAATGAAGAATAGCTTGTAATCATTCGGAATAGAACCATCCTTCTTCAGTAGCAACTTTTCTACAATTATACATGGCTTAACATTTTTGTATGCCCACTCACGTGCTTCCCAATAAAAATTCTTTTTCAATCCTTCATTCAACGCTTGTTTTACTTCACCCAGAGTACGCGGTTCCATGTGCTTATCATAGTATATACCAGATGATTTATCATGACAAATAAACACATTCCCACTATCGTGATTACATTTCACCACAAAAGCGTTCGGGAGAGCTTCAATATCTATCTCATCAGCAGATTGATATACAGCCAATGTAGGGATAACTAACTCATCTCCAAAATGTTCCGCCAACCAAATTTTAGCACGATACTTATCAACGAGCGTAGTATATAAAGGCTTTCTATCGTGTAACTTAAGCCAATTCAACTTCTCGCTCATCGTCTTCGGATGTTTTATATCAAACTGCTCTCCTTTCAACATTTTACCTAAAGTTGCCAGATACAATCTATCTGACATCCAATGCGGATGCTTCTTTATCATATCACACCCTAATGCAAAATATGGGTCTTTCAAATATCTTTTTAGTTTTCCGAACATAGTCGTTTATGATAATAATTTCACTTTCATCGAATCTGCAACATCACTCAATGCTTGATCTATCACTTTTAACTGTGCATTTATCTCCACCAATCTGTCGAAAGAAGGCTGCTCTTTCATTTGCTTATCCACAATGCCATCCAATTTCAAGAACTCATTTTTAAGATTTTCAGGAAGTGGTATTGTATTGTAATATTCATTCACTCCGTTTCTCAGTGTTACAATCTCATTAATAATTCGATTCCCTCTTCCTGCCTTATCCCAATCTTCCATCTTACCTCTTAACTTAAAGACATCTTTGTTGTACTCGTTGAACACATCGTGAAATTCCTTTACATATTTCAAGAAGTCTGCTTTCTTTAGATTAGTGTTATACATTTCTATTTCGGATATAGCTAAACGCGCTGTGATAATTGCATACACAGCCATTCCAGTTGAGATAAGTGTTATAATCGAATTAACACCCGTGCTCGAAACAAAATTCCATAGCATCTTTATCATTTCCATATCGTTCAACAATATCAGTAGCCGTCTCGTAGCGTTCTTTCTTCTCGTTTATCAGCCAATTCTCAAAATCATCCAGACCTAACTCTTCTTTATTTTGGATCACACTTAATACAAACTCATACCAACGTTCAACATCATTAGGATGAATAATACGTCCTCCGGGATTGCTTAAATCATACCAACTCTTTAATTTAGTGTACGACTTTGGTATTAATTCCTCCATCGATACATCTGCCTTTGTTATGTCCGTTTTGATATTCAGGCTTTTATTTAAAAACGCATTGAACGACTGAAGTATAGCGTTATATTGCTCTTTACTTAGTTCAAACACACCTTTCTCATCTGGAATGATATTTGTCACATTCACATCCGAAGATTTCGACCAACTGAGACCAATGAACAACTTCGCTTTGGGCAAGTTGTTAAGGTTCACACGGATTATCTCAACCGGATATGGCTTAATATCGTTTCTCTCAATATACCGGAATTGCTCTCCCGTGCAACTCATCACTATCTGACTCAGCACATTTTGTGCTTCTTGTTCATTCTTGCAATGAATAGTCAAAAACTGAAACTTAATCATATTCTTTCCTCCATTTAGGATTTTTCCTTAACTAATTCCGTCGTACCCTGGAAGTGATTGCTTCCCCAATCTGCCGGCCAGAAGGCCACACGATCTTTGAGAATCATATCGTTGAACACAACCTCAAATGACAACACATTGTGAACAATGTCATAGTCCTTCAAACCAACCATCACGTCTTTCTGACCAATCTGGAAGCAAACACGGTAATTGCCCTTCGCTAAATTATGATCACGTATCACAGAATGGACAGTAAACTCTTCGCCTTCCTTAATCGAACGCAAGTCTATCTGCTCAGAGATATACGAACCCAAACGAAGATCAGATTGGTCATTGAACATGATCTCAAGCGTTGCACTCTCTATCGCCCCTTTGTTCTTTTTCATTGTCACGTCGAACTCCAAAGGCTGGTTCGTTGCGTACTCCCCATCTTCACCTGCAAGTGAAACCCTAATCAATTCTATTTCCTTTCCCGTATACTCGTAATTGCGGTGTGCGTCCGTAATCTCAGCGTACTGACAAAGACCTTTGTTATTGCTGCCGATATATTCGCGAACGCACTCGGCAGCTGTGCCTTGATAAGCAATCTGACCCTTATCCAGCACTACTCCACTCTTACAGAGTTTGCGGATGGATCCCATATTATGACTAACGAAGAGGACTGTTCGGCCTTGGCCCTGGGAAACGTCTTTCATCTTACCTATCGCTTTCTTTTGGAACTCGGCATCGCCGACGGCGAGGACTTCGTCTACGACGAGGATCTCGGGTGCGAGGAAGGCGGCTACGGCGAAGCCAAGGCGGACGGTCATACCGGAGGAATAACGCTTGACAGGGGTGTCGATATAGCGTTCACAGCCGGAGAAATCGATGATCTCGTCCAGCTTGGC
>CADBQK010000515.1 GCA_902796775.1 uncultured Lachnospiraceae bacterium | reverse complement strand
TTCCTGGGATCCGGTTTGATTTTCCGGCTGCCTCGTTCAATCAGAACGATTTTTCCCCAGACAGACTCTATCGGAAGCCAGCCATCCGGATTCGGGCAGTTGTCACCCCAGGTCAGAATTTTCTCTTCCTTCACATCCCATACACGATGCACTACATACCGTGATCTTTCTGGATCTGAGAAAAGGACAATATCGCCTCTCGCTGGAATACCTTCTGGGTTAACTACTGTCACGTAGTCCCGCTTCAGGCGGATCAGTGGAAACATACTGGATCCATGCAGCTGAAAGCGTACTGGAGGCGCGCTTCCTTTCAGGGCTATTTGATGCCATTCCGGAATGGAATACATCCTATTCACACAATTTCTCCTCCACTTTACGATTATAATACAAAAAAGGCGTTTCTGAAAAGAGACGCCTCTTTTAGCAATATCTCACTCCATGAAGAAAGGACAACCACACTGAGTGCTCAAAAGAGAATTCAGATGAGAATCATGAGCAACTCTGTCCCCATCCGGGGGCATAATAAGTACGATCACATGTGCACCCTGACCAATACTGATCATCTGGGTTTTCCCCGGAGGTATTTGAATTACCGGAAGCAACTACTGTATCAGAATAATCAAACTCTAGTTTCTCCACCTTCGGAGTTTCATACGTTTTTTTCATTTTTGTTTCTCCTTTTTGTTATGCTGTTATAATTGTTCATTATTTAACTATACTTTTTTACAGTGTCAATCGTTATTCACAACCGGGGATACTTTTTACACCATGCCGGACATAATATTTCGTCTGTTCGCACAGAGCAGTCGGCAGTTCTCCTGGCTCTGCAAAAAGTAAAATATTACCCGCGCAATTGTTACAGATTTCACGGTACACACATTCCTCACACTCCGGAACCCTCGGCCAGCTTTCGGCTTCCTGATTAATCGAAGCCCATGCTTTAGAAAAACCGTCCCTCAGAGGATAGGAGCGGATCATATCCATGCGGTTGCAAGGCATCATAACCCCCTGCCAATTCGCGACATACCCGGAGCGACCTCCACCACACCGAAGACCACATTCTGTACATTCATGAACCGATCCGCCGGCAAGAGGCAGCTTTTCCTCACTGATTTCTACATCATCTTTTCCATTTAACTGATCTAACAGTCGATAAGCCTTCATATACAGTTCTGCTTCCGGCTCGGCTACCAACCCGGACCGGCCAGTCTCTTCCCTAGGGGGGAAAACTACAGAATTCACAGTGACAGATCGGCAGATCTCTTTTGCAGCCTTTATCGTCTCAAATACATCTTCTCCCAGAAAAACACTGGGAGTCACATTCAAATAAACCGGCAATCCTGCATCTATAGCTTTTCTGGCATTTTCAGTCACGCACCGAAAAGCCCTTTGTCCGGTCACACGCTCATAGACGTCTTCGTTCCAGCCATATAATGTGATCTGTATTCTGGCAGGCATATGATTCTGAAAAAAGCGAATTTTCTGCTCATCCAAGAGGAACCCATTTGTTAAAACCTGAACCTCACATCCAAGATCGTGCAGATACAAAAACAGCTCTTCAAAACCCGGGTATGCCAGGCACTCGCCGCCGGTAAGAGAAGCTTCAAGCATTCCAGCTTCCCAGGCCTCATGGACCAGGTTTTTCCACGTCTCGACCGGCAAAACCGGACGGTTGTTCATATGCTCTTCATCCAAATGTACATAGCACATCTTGCAGTCGAAGCAGCAGCGAGGTGTCAGTTCAAACTGTCCGCCTATAGGGATTCCTTTTTCCCTTGCTTTAAAGCTAAGATATCTTGCCAGATCCTTGAAATTCTGATTCTGTTTCCCATTCTTTTTCCGCAACTTTTCCAACAGATCAAAGGCGTTAACTGGTTCGGTCACTTTATTACATCCTTTCTGGAAATCATACGCTGCATAATATTGTACCATGTGAATTTCTGAAAATAAAGTCTTAACTTCCTCGTTTTTTTAACACTCAATCATCTTGATCACTATCTCCTTGCAGAAACGTCAAGACGTCTGCAAGGTTTTTCTTACTTTGAGCAAATGCTTCAATCAACAGCTTGCTGTCTCTTTCTTTACGCTTTGTAAGAAGCTGTTCAAGGACATCTACTGCCTTGTCATATTTCTCCTTCGCTGCAGCAACATCAGCTTGCGCTTTTTCAATCTTCTCCTCCAGCGTGATTGTTCTTCTCGCCATGGTCTGTTTCCTCCGCAAGCTTAATTCTGTGCTGCTGCTGCAGCCGCCTTTTCGAACGCTTCTATCTCCAGCCTGGCCAGATCTGAACTGATCGCATTCGCCTGTTTCTGTACATTCGTTGCTGTCATTCCAAAAGCTTTCAGTATTGCTTTCTGGGTTGCCGTAACCGCATAATCCAAACGATATTCATTGTCGCCGCCTTTGAGCATTTCAATCTTTTCCAGTTCTTTTATAGCTGCCGGTACAGTCATGTAGTTCTGCTTTTTATCCTGCTTATCCATCTCGTCCTTCAGCAACGTATAAATCCGACTTCTAATGATCGTGGCGACAAACTCTATGAAAATCTTTGTATCGATTGATTCATTTGAATAAACGCGTTCGCTTTTCGCTCCCAAATAGGATTTATCACCTCTAAACAGTTTCTCTGATCCGTCCCTGCTCTTGTATAAGACCAGTGCTTCCTCCGCCGTCATCTTTGCCGATGTCACAATTACAAAATAACCGCAAAGCTTGATCTCTTCGTTGATTACATCCGTTCTTTCAATGCCGGACATGAATTTCTCATCTTCAAGTCCCGGATGCCAGAACACCAGGTCAAAGTACTTTTTATAATCACCTCCCGGATGAATACTTTCTCCCATGCATTCTTTCAGCTTTTTCCCCATCCGGTCGATCTTGTCTTCGAAGTTTTCTCTCTCTGCGTTCTTCTTACTGTCACTATAGTAAATATGGAAGTATCGCTCCTTGTCGTCATCCGCATAAAGTTTATGTTTGACTGTAGTTCCGCTCACTTTAAAAGCGCGTATACTTTTCTTTCGGTCATCCTCAAATGTCCCGCGTTCCTTCAGTACCAGCTCCCTGACCAGTTTTTTCATCCCTTTCACCATTATGATAAAGTCATATCCGTTTTCATCCATAAAGCGGATGTTCTCTTTATCAAAATAGCCTCGGTCCAGGATAAACCCAACCTTTTTATACCCGTATCCTTTTGCCTTTTCCAGCGTATACTGAAGCTGGGATATATCTACTATGCTGCCGGGATAGGCTTCATAAAACAAGGGTTCCCGGTTGTTACGGTCATAGGCAATTGAATAGTTGAAAATCTCTTTACCCTGATCATCTTTCGGATAGCCGAACTCTACCATATCAATCTCACCGGCCTGGCTGTTTTTATTCGTAGAGTCGTAAGAGATATAGATCTTCTCCCTGTGGTCCCGCTTTTC
>CADBQK010000514.1 GCA_902796775.1 uncultured Lachnospiraceae bacterium | reverse complement strand
TTTCTTAAAACTGTGTTTTTTATACTTCCGTTTGAGGAAGAGGCGGAATTGTCATTTTTCTTTTCTTTTGTAACCGCAGTTTTTTCTTCCTTAACGCTTTCTTCTGATGATGTGCCCAGAAGCTTCTTTTTCTTTTTCTTCTTTGTAGCAGTTACAGCTGGTGTGCTGCCGGCTGTTTCCAGTGCAATTCGCAATGCTTCCTGCTCTTCGTCGCAAAGTTCTATGGAACATTCTCCACGAATAATATCCTTGATATAAGTATAAGAGCCGTCTCTGCTGTATATACAGTTGATAATGAAACCTGTGTTGCTGTCATTTAGTAATGCCATCGCAAAACTAAGCTGTCCGCCGAATTCTTTAAATGCATCGTATTTCACGATCCCGCATTTTTGAAATGAACGGTTCATACTTTTTTCAACGTAGGTAAGACGTCTATGCAGTATATCTGTCTGTTCTTTGATGATGTCCATGCTTTCCAGCTGCTGACGGAAGACTTCCTGAAGACTGCGTCCTCCCTTCCCACGCATAAAGATTTTATAATTTGTTTCCAATCTGGACTGTCTGAGAATCAGCATCAGAACAAGAATGATTAGAATAATAGTGGCAACGACCGAACCGATTACGAGTACACCCGGATCAAAATTCAATCGCGCAAATATTTTACTTTCCATAAATAGTTTATATTCCTCCTTTCACTTTACAATGTTTCACGTGAAACATTGATGAGGAGCGTGACGATCCTGTCCAGATCCTCGTCTGAATAATACTCTATTTCTATCCTGCCCTTTTTTCTGGTTCTCGGGTGAATACTTGTTTTTGATCCCAGTGCGGACGTCATTTTTTCCTCGACTTCTTTATAAACAGAAGTCATTTGTGTGTCTGTCGGCAGTAAAGGTGCTGACGGTTTTTCATGAAGATGACGGATTGCTTTTTCGGTTTCACGAACACTCAGTTTATTATCAAAGATGCGCATAGCCAGCTGATATTGCTGCTCCGGTTCCTGAACAGCCAGAAGGGCTCTTGCATGACCGCTGGAAATCATATTATCAATGAGCATTTGGCGTACGCGGGGATCCAGTTTTAAGAGACGAAGAGAATTTGTTATTGCGGATCTGCTTTTGGAAACTCTCTTAGCTGCTTCTTCCTGACTTAACCCGTATTCCTCAATCAATCTTTGAAATGCCTGTGCTTCTTCAATGGGATTTAAATCTTCTCGTTGGATATTTTCTATCAGAGCGATTTCTACGGATTCCTGCGGTGAATACTCCTTGATATATGCAGGTATTTCCTGCAGGCCAGCTATTCTGGCAGCCCTCCATCTACGTTCTCCGGCAATGATTTTATAATAATCATTTTCCCTGCTGACAACCAGCGGCTGAATCATGCCGTGAGTTTTGATAGAATCAGCTAATTCCAGTAAGCTGTCTTCATTGAAGTCCTTCCTGGGCTGGTCCTGATTTGGTTCAATTTCATCTATGCGAAGCTGGATGGGGGAACCGTCTGATACGGGTACTTCGACTCGTTTTTCAACAATTTTCTCCACCGGGACCTCAACGATTTTTTCAACTGGTTTTTCAACAATTTTTTCGACTATTTTTTCAACCGGTACTTCAACAATTTTCTCAACGATTTTTGGTTGTTGATCTGAAGTTTCAGAGGAGGGATCCTGTATGAAAGAACTTTCTTGCGCAGGAGCTTCCCTGGAGACTTTCTTTTTCCGGTCTGAAGACTTTGGCTTGTTTTTATTTTTATCGTCTGATGCTGCAGGCGGGGCTATCAATGCGTCCAGCCCTCTGCCAAGTCCTCCCTTTTTTCTGGGTGCCATATTATTTTCTCCTGTTCTTTATGACTTCTTTAGCAAGACTTCGGTAAGCCTGTGCGCCGGAAGATCTTGTATCATAGGTCGTTACCGGCTGTCCGTAACTGGGAGCTTCAGCCAGACGGACGTTTCTGGGAATTGTCGTTTTGTATATATTCTGTTTCAAGTTTGTTTTGACTGTTTCAACGACCTGGTTTGATAAATTTGTTCTGGCATCAAACATGGTGAAAACGATGCCCTCAATATATAAAGAGCTGTTTAATCGTTCCCGGATCAGATCCGTAGTCTGTATCAGCTGGCTAAGACCTTCCAGTGCGTAATATTCACATTGGATCGGTACGAGAATAGAATCAGCAGCTGTCATCGCATTGATTGTAAGCATACTAAGAGATGGAGGACAGTCTATGATAATATAATCGTAATTATTCCGGATCTTGTCAGTCTTTTTTTTCAGCAGGAACTCTTTATCCTTCATTTCGACAATTTCAATTTCCGCGCCGGAAAGATCAATATTCGAAGGAATGATCTTTAAGCGTTTGACAGAAGTGTCAAGAGTACATTCTTTCAAAGAGCACTCACCAATCAGAAGGTCATATATAGAGTTTTCGAGGCTGTTTTTATCTACTCCGAGACCGCTGGTTGCATTGCCCTGCGGGTCAATGTCTATCAGAAGTACTTTCTTACGTCTTTCTGCAAGAGCTGCCGAAAGATTGATTGCGGTAGTTGTCTTTCCAACACCGCCTTTTTGGTTTGTAATGGCAATGATTCTGCCCATAAGGAAATTCCTCCTTTACTCGGTATTTGCTTTGATGAGCATCTGGAATAAAGGGATACAAAAATACAAATTATGATACTAATCATAAAAGAGTATTTTTAGAAAATGCGCAAAATGTAAGTTATCTTGGAGGATTGTATAGATACTTTGCAGTATAGTAATCTTCCTTATCAAAAAATGATAAATCCATTTGCTGTTCCCATCATAACATGAAATAGAATAAAACGCCATACTTTGCTAAACATAAAAAGGCGAATGTTTCACGTGAAACATTCGCCGGGATAATAATTCGTATGAATTTATCTGTAAAAGCTTACATTTGCTCCGGACAGCGGATACCAAGCAGGGAAAGTGAATCTTTTAAGATCCCGCGAGTGACTTCAACAAGGAAAGCTCTTGCATTCCTGAGTGATTCGTTCTCCACATTGATTTTGCATTCCTGATAAAACTTATTAAAAGCGTGAGCGACATCCATGGCATACCGGGATACCAGGAAAGGCTCGTATTTGTCTGCTGCATCCTGAATCACTTCCGGATAGCGTGAAAGTTCTTTGACAAGATCGATGGCAGGATCCTCTGTCAAAAGAGAATAATCCGGAGTCTCCGGGGTACAGCCGATTTTACGCATAACACTGGATGCCCTCGCATAGGTGTACTGTACATAAGGGCCTGTTTCGCCGTCGAAATTAAGAAGTTTATCCCAGTCAAAAATGACATCCTTGATTCTCTGGTTATAGAGATCGTTAAAGATGATAGCTCCGATTCCGACCATGCGGGCAACTTCTTCTTTATCCGGAATATCAGGGTTTTTCTCTTCAATAATAGCGGCAGTTTTGCTAATCGACTCATGCAGGATATCTTCTGCATAGATAACATTGCCGGCTCTGGATGACATTTTGCCTTCCTTCATACTGACTAGTCCGTATGGGATATGGATTAGATGATCAGCATAATCGTTGCCCATCAGTTCTATTACCTTGAAAACCTGGGCAAAGTGCAGTTTTTGTTCCAAACCGGTGACATAGAGACAGCGGCTGAAATCATATGTCTTTTTACGATAAAGGACAGCTGCCAGATCCCTGGTGGCATAAATGGAGCTGCCATCTGTTTTTGCAACGATGCAGGGCGGCATATCAAAATCATCCAGACGGACGACCAGTGCGCCTTCGCTTTCGACAAGCAGACCTTTTTGTGTCAGCTGTTCAATGACATCACCGGACATGTTGCGGTAAAAGCTTTCACCGGTATAATAATCAAAATGCATATCCAGCAGATCATAGACACGCATAAATTCTTTCAGGCTGATTTCACGAAACCATTCCCAAATCGACAGATATTCTTCATTGCCCTGTTCCATTTCAGCAAAAGCAGCCCTGGCTTCATCTTCCAGGGAAGGATCCTTTTCGGACTCCTGGTGGAACTTTACATAAATATCCATCAGTTCCTGGATTCCCCTAGTCTCCACAGCCTCTTTGCTTCCCCAGCGCTTGTAGGCAACGATCAGCTTTCCGAACTGTGTCCCCCAGTCGCCCAGATGATTAATCCGGACGACATGATATCCAAGTTTGGTAAAGATCTTATACAAGGCATTTCCTATGATTGTAGTACGCAAGTGGCCTACATGGAAGTTTTTAGCAACATTGGGGGAGGAATAATCAATACAGATTGTTTTACCCTGATTCTCTTCATATCCGCCGCCGTAATCTTTCCAGGAGTGGATATCCTCCATGACATTCCGGATATATGCTTCTTTATTAACATAAAAATTGATATAGGGGCCAGTGGCCTTAATATCATCCAGGAAAGAACGAACCTCTTCCTTTTCATTTGAGAGGAGAGCTGCCTGGATATCCTGTGCGATCATGGCAGGTGCTTTTCGGAAAGCTTTTGCCAGCTTAAAACAGGGGAATGCGAAATCCCCCATATCGCGCTGCGGGGGGATTTCGATCAAATCGGCAATTTCAGCTGTTTCCATCTGGCTGACAACAGAGGATAATAGTTGTGCGATATTGTATCCTATTGTATTGCTTCTGAATTTCATAATACTAGTGTCTCCATTATAAAAAGTATTTTTTGATAATGATCAGATTAAGAATCCTGTGGCATTTGCAATGCTGACCCTTACAATGAAGAATGCAGAGCTTTCTGAGGATCAAGGGTGCTGATCATTTATATAAATCTGTATGAATCTGAAATAGGATCTTTCCGATGTTTTGGGAAAGGAACGCATTTATCATACCACATGCTTTTACGGGAAAGCAAGGTGCTTTTCTATGTCTGCAGAATCCTTTCAAAATCGGTTAACCAATTTAAGCTAACCATAAGTGGTTAGCTATATATAACGAAAGATGGTTTTAAATTGATGATGAAAATGAATCGGAAGCTTTTAATTCCGGCAGACGCGTCAGCAGGTACAGAAATACGATGCCGCTTGCACCCCAGGCAAGAGGATAAGCCCAGGAAATGGTTGTAAAAACCGGCCTGATCTGTATGGCTATGGTGACATAGAGGACACGGCCTGCGCACCAGAAGATAAGCATATTGAGCATCGGAAAAAAAGCCCTTTTACACCCTCGCAGGATCCCTGCACTGCAGTGGGCAAAGGCCAGAAGACCGTAAAACAGCGGAACGATATGGCTGTGCATGATTCCATAGGAAAGAGCCTGCGGATCCCGGATAAATATACGAAGCAAAACAGGGCTGCAGATACTGATCAGGACTCCTGTGATACCTGCACAGATGACAGCCAGGCCTGTACCGAAGATCGCTCCTCTTCTGGCACGGTCATTTCTGCCAGCTCCCAGATTCTGGCTGATGAAGGTTGGAAGTGTCTGGGACATGGACAGAATCGGTACAAAAACAAAGGATTCGATCTTAACATAAGCACCAAAGCCGGACATGGCATAGGTACCGAAAGCATTTACGTTTTTCTGGACAACAAGATTACCGATCGTAAGAACAGAATTCTGGATACCTGAAGGCAGTCCCAGACGAGCCATTTCTCTTAAGAGAGAAGGATACAGACGGATACCGGAAAGGGTTAAACGCATATATCCGCGCTGTTTCATCTGCCTGGTAATACAGAGGATGGCACTGACGCCCTGGGAAATAACTGTAGCGAGCGCGGCACCTGAAACCCCCCATCTGAAGATAGGGCAGGCAACAAACAGCAGGTCCAGAAGAATATTGAGAAAAGTGGAAAATATAAGGTAACACAGCGGGTGAAAGCTGTCTCCCAGAGAACGCAGGACAGACATTCCCATATTATAGAAGATGACGGTACTGACACCTGCAAAATAGATTATCAGATATGCCTTAGCATGGGGCATTACCGAAGCCGGTGTTCCAATCCAGACCAGAATCCGGGGAGCAAATATAAGTCCCAGAACAGTGGCGCCTGCAGAGACAAATGCAGCCATCAGATAATGGGAATGGATCGCTTTTGATGTAAGATCCGGATCCTTTGATCCGTAATAGCGGGAAATAATGACACTGCCGCCCATGGACATGCCGATACAGAAACCGATGATCAGAAAGACTACGATCCCCATCGTACTAACCGCAGCAAAGGCATCATTATCCGCAAATTGTCCGATGACCCAGGCATCAACCGTGTTGTACAGCTGCTGCAGGAGCTGGCCTGCACAGACAGGCAGTGCAAAATGCAGCATCTTCCCCCGGATGGGTCCCTTCGTCAGATCATACTTATCAGAGACTGTCTCCTGCATCTGCTATCCGCTCCTTATCCATGTGATCCTGTATCGAGTCTGCTCTGCAGAGTGATGTTCTCTGTCTTGCGATCAAACAATCTGTGTTGTAAAAAGAAAGGCAGAATCTCTCTTTTGCGTTTCATTCATCAGTATACCATAATCGTGCGGAACTTCAACTGTTTGGCGGACGGGCACAATTTTGGGAGCGGTTTTGGGATGGGGATAGCTGACAGGATCAGTCATTTCCGAAAAGTTACAAAATGATTAAAAAATGTTGTATGACGACAAATTATTTTGTATAATACAAGTAAGTATGGCCTGATGTCTGTTGTATATAAAAACAGCAGTCTGGACCGGAGATCCGGAATGAATTTCCGTGGATCCTGTTTCTTGAGAGGAGGCTGACAGGATGGCTAAGAATGTACAGTACAAGTGTCCGAAATGCGGAGGACCGCTGGAGTTTGACTCGAAGACGCAGAAATTGGTTTGCCCGTTCTGCGATTCTACTTATGATATTGCTGAATTTGAAAAACTCGACGAACAGCTGCAGGCTCAGGAAGCAAATACAGGTGACGAAGGCGGAAAGGCTGAGGAAGAAAAACCTGCCGAGGCATCCTTTTCCGGAGAATGGTCGACAGATGCCGGCACCGGATGGGGTGAAGGTGAGCAGGAGAGCATGAAGGTTTACCGCTGCCCATCCTGCAGCGGTGAGATCATTGGTGATGCGAATACGGCAGCGGCGACTTGCCCGTACTGCGGGAATCAGACCGTCATGGCCGGGCAGCTTTCCGGTACGCTCAAGCCGGATATGATCATTCCCTTTAAGAAAGATAAAAACGCGGCGGTTGCGGCGTTTGAGCAGAATATCCAGGGTAAAAAGCTGGTGCCGAAGATTTTTAAGGACAGGCATCACATTGATGAGATCAAGGGGATCTATGTACCTTTCTGGCTGTTTGATGCGCAGGCACAGGCAGATATTGATTATGAGTGTACGACATCCGTGATGTGGCATGATGAGGACAATGACTATATAGAGACCTCTTTTTTCGAGGAGAACCGGCACAGAGATATCAGTTTCGATAATCTTCCGGCGGACGGATCCAAAAAAATGCCGGATGATCTGATGGAGTCCATTGAACCTTTTGATTATAAGGATGCTGTTGATTTTTCAGCTGCTTATCTGGCAGGGTATTTTGCAGACAAGTATGATGTGACAGCTGAAGAGAGCGTAGGACGGATCTCGGAGCGAGCAAAAAATTCTGCTATTTCCGCATTCCAGTCTACGGTTAACGGGTATGAATCTATCCGTGCAAGCCGGATCCATATCGATATTAAAGAAAGCAAGGCGAAATACGCATTGCTTCCTGTCTGGATGCTCAATACCAATTGGGACGGACAGACCTATACCTTTGCCATGAATGGGCAGACCGGGAAATTCATCGGAAATCTTCCGGTTGACCAGAGTCTGAGCCGGAAATACTTCTGGTCGATTGCCGGTATTATTGCAGTCATTGTGTTTATCATCTCGAGTTTTATACTGTAGGGAGGGCCGGAAGATGAGAAAAAAGATCAGTCTGTTGATTACTGTGCTGATGGCGTGCCTCCTTCTTGCGGTGCCTGTCATCAGTGTACGTGCTGAAGGGAGGCAGCAGCCGCTTCTTGTCGATGACGCAGGACTGCTGGACGAGGGAGAGAAGGAAAATCTTCTGGCTAAGCTGGAGGAGATCAGTTCACGGCAGGAATGCGATGTGGCCATTGTCACAGTCAATTCCATGGACGGGATGAGCGCCCAGGATTTTGCAGATAATTATTATGACAACAACGGATATGGCGCAGGAGCAGGCAAGGATGGCATAATGCTGGCGATCGGAATGAATGAACGAGCCTGGGCGATGTCTACACATGGCTCCGCAATCGGAATGTTTACCGATGCAGGACTCAATTATATCCAGGATCGTTTCCAGCCATTTTTGTCAGACGGTGATTTTGCCGGTGCGTTTTCAAAGTTTGCGGATCTTTGCGATCAGTATATTACACAGGCCCGAAAAGGGGCAGCTTATGATACCGGCAATTTGCCCAAGGAGCCGAAGGGTCCCATAGACCGCCTGATCCAGCTTGTGGTCTCGCTGCTGGCGGGTATTATTCCTGCGGGAGTTGTGACCGGCGGTATGAAGAGCGAGCTGAAACCTGTTGCACGCAAATATTCGGCAGATAATTATGTACGGGCCGGGAGTTTTCATGCGCAGGGAGATCGTCGTTTTATCCGCAAGGCGCTGAGTGTTACCCCTCGTCCAAAGAAGAGCGAACGTACAGGAGGCGGCAGCTCGACGCATACCAGTTCTTCCGGAGAAACACATGGTGGAAGCAGCGGACATTTCTAGGACGAGGTGTTTGCAGGATTGAGGGAGCTGCTTAGCAGAAAGCGGCAGGATTCTTTTTGACGCTTTTATCCAAAAACATATGATAACCCCTTTGTCCTGAAATAATGGAAAGAAAGAGCAAAAAAGCAGATGAAAAAAAAACACAGGATTTGGGGAGCTGCCGCTTTGTATGCCGGCATTGCCGGGGCAGCTGCCTATGTGATGAACAAGGTCGCCTTTTATCTTGCGACGGCCAAAAAACTGTTGAATGTACAGGAAGGTCAGTATTTTGACTGGAAGTTCGGCAGGATCTATTATGAGGTGAGTGGAGAAGGGACTCCTCTGCTGCTGATCCATGAGCTGGCTGAAGATGGTTGCGGACGGGAATGGGATTGTCTGCGCAATGTGCTGGCAAAGCATTACCAGATTTATGTTGTGGATCTTCCCGGCTGCGGACGCTCGGATAAAGAGAAAATGTTGTATACAAACTATTTGTATACGGCAGGAATAAATGCTTTCTGCGAGAAAGTGATCGGAAAAAAGACAGATATCGTTACAAGCGGTATCTCTTCTACCATTGCTGTTATGGCAAGCCATCTCAGTCCGGGGCTTTACGGAAAGCTGGTTTTAATCAATCCGGAATCTTTCCGCCATATGTCCAAAGAGGTGAGTCTGCGGGAGAGGCTGCTGAGCAAGGCGATGATGCTTCCGCTGGTCGGGACATCTATTTATGTGATCGATTACCTGGTTTCTTTCCTGAAAAGGAAGCAGGCAGATATGCTTTGGCAAGTTTCTGATCCTGCGGGCAGAGAAGCTAATGCAGAGGAAAATATCCGCAGAGAAGCGGCTTTTCTGGGCGGACCGGCTGCACGTTTTGCCAGGGCCAGTGTCATCGGACGCTTTACGGATATCCCTTTTACCTTTGCTTTGAAAGATCTGCACGCTCCTATCTGCCTGATCGGAGGCCGGGAGACGGAGAATATAACACATACTGTTGAAGGATACCGGTATTTTTACAGGAATCTGCAGTCTTATCTTTTGGCATGCGGGGACATGCCGCATATAGAGCAGATGGAAGAAACGGCGCAGATTATTGATGAGTTTCTAATGGAAGAGGCACAGTAGGTGTCCCGGGAGTTTACATGACTGAGACATTGGCAGGGAAACTTGCCGCATATGGGGAAACAGATATGTACCCGCTGCATATGCCGGGACATAAAAGGCGTGTGATTCCCGAAGAGCTGGAAACCGTCTGCCGTATGGATATTACGGAAATCGAAGGATTTGACAACCTGCATGATGCCAGGGGAGTGATACGGGAAGCACAGGAGTATGCTGCTCGGCTGTATGGTTCCTCTGAGACAGCATTTCTGGTCAATGGCAGCAGCGGCGGGCTGCTGGCTGCGATTTTAAGTGTCTGCAGACCGGGAAGCGGGATCCTGCTTTCCCGGGGGTGTCATAAAGCTGTCTATCATGCTCTTGAGATCGGGAACCTGTTCCCCCGCTATCTGTATCCGTACATAAACAGGAAATACGGAATCCTGGAGGGGATATCCGGTGAGGATGTCCGGAAGGCACTTTCCGGATCCGGGGAGTGTCCGGATCCGGGCAGATCATCCGGGGAGAGTCTGTGTTCATCTGCAGACGATCAGATCCGGGCAGTTGTCATCACATCTCCTACTTTTGATGGTGTAGTTTCGGATATTCAGGGAATCTGTGCGGCAGCGCATGCGAAAGGGATTCCGGTCATAGTCGATGAAGCGCATGGCGCTCATCTTCGTTTTTCCTCTGCTTTTCCGCAGAGCGCTCTTGATGCAGGAGCAGATATCGTAGTGCAGAGCTGTCATAAGACACTGCCGGCACTGACGCAGAGCTCTCTTCTTCATGTCAATGGTGATCTTGTAGACAGGAACCGCCTTCATAAGATGCTGGGCGTTTTCCAGACCAGCAGTCCTTCCTATCTGCTGATGGGAAGTATTGACGGATGCATGCATTTGCTGGAAGAAGAGGGGAAACAGCTTTTTGAGAGTTATGTGAGCAGACTGGAGACATTGCGCCGGGGATTAAAGGAGATGCAGTATCTGCATCTATTTGCCCCGGAAGATCTGGAATATCCGGGCAGCTGCGGTTATGACCCCTCCAAACTGGTCATTTCCTGCAGGGGGACAGGCAAAAGCGGTGACTGGCTCTATCGGCTGCTGCTTGAAAAATATCATATCCAGCTGGAGATGGAAAGCAGCGATTATGTACTGGGTATAACCACTGTCGGAGATGATGCAGAGGGTCTGTCTCGGGTCCGGGAAGCATTTCTGGCAGCAGACAGGGCTGTCGGGGCAGATATCGTTAAAACAGGCAAAGATAGAAAGGTATACCGTGCAGAGGCTTCAGAGGATACTCTGGGGCTGCAGGGCTGTTATAATGGGAAAAAGTTTCCGATGCTTCCTGTTTTAAAGGCAGCTCTGCCTATAGGAGAAGCCTCCTGGAGAAAAACGCAAATCGTATCCCTGCAGGAAGCAGAGGGCCGTATTTGTGCGGATTACATTTATCTGTATCCGCCGGGGATCCCTCTAGTAACGCCCGGAGAGATTCTGTCCGGGCAGGCAGCAGAGAGAATACAGGAATGGCGCTGTGCAGGACTTGAAGTAAGCGGTGTCCTGGATGGCAGGGTCAGAGTGATACAATGAGCAGCTTATATTGTTTAATGGGCAAAAGTTCATCCGGTAAAGACAGTATCTACCGAGAACTGACAAGAGATGCCGGTTTGTCGCTGCGCAAGGTGATTCCGTACACAACGAGACCGATGCGCAGCTCAGAGGCCGATGGCAGGGAGTATCTGTTTGTTTCAAATGAGAGATTCCAGCAGATGCAGGCGGCAGGACAGGTCATTGAAAGCAGGACATACCAGACTGTCCAGGGACCGTGGACATATTTTACCGCGGATGATGGACAGATCGATATTCAGGGCAAAGACAGTTACCTGCTGGTCACAACATTGGAAGCATATCTGGCATTAAGGGATTATTATGGCAGCA
>CADBQK010000513.1 GCA_902796775.1 uncultured Lachnospiraceae bacterium | reverse complement strand
CCCATCCGCTTAGTCAGATCTCCCTGCCGGTAACCGGTCAATTCCATATCCATTCTTTCATAATTTGCATCTGTCACGACTACAAATGGCGTTATTTTTCCTCCTCTGGCGGTATGGTCCAGCTCCTCCTTCATGGAAGAATCGGTGTAAAAGCGGATCTGGGGCTCTGCCAGGTCTACAATAAAAGTCGGACCTGACCAGTTATCCGATTCATTGCCGGACTTATCCCTTGCCTTGATGGAAACGATCGTATAGCGGTTTTCCGCCGAAAACGAAAAAGTGATATGATGCGTATCGCCGCTGCTGCTCCAGCTGCCGGAAGATACCTCTCCGGAACGCTGCCCTTTTGCGTCATTGCTGCTCTTTGACCTGTCTCCGGTTTCTTCTGCATCGATCCGGTATGAGAATCTCTCCGGATCAAAATTGCGCTCCGTAAGTGTAACTTTTGCGCTTACCCGGCTTTGATAATACACAAGCCCCTCCTGCCCTTCCCCGGCAGCGCCTTTTGTGCCGGACAGGGAAACCTTGATCACCGGTTTTACCTGGTCGATCGTAAACTTCCCGGCCACCTTCCTCTCCGCAGCAGAACCGTAATCCACCTGGTCATTCGTCGTCTTATTGCCAGCCTTATCCTGGGCAGACAGTGCAAAGGTAAAGTCCGAATCCCGGGCCCTGAATGTATACTTCATGGTGTATATGCAATGCTGTTTCCCATCACTGCCGGACACTTCCTTTTCATCAAAAGAAGGAGACAGATCAAAATCCTTCTGATCCTTTGTCACCTGGAACCTGACCTTTTGGGGATCAAAATTCCGCTCTTTCACCGTCACTGTCATCGTGCGGGGTTTGCAAAAGTACCCTGTCCATGTAGAATCGTCTCCCTTGTCTGACGGATCAAAGCGGACAGTGATGACGGGCGCCTCTTTGTCAATACTCAGCAGGAAGCTGTCTGCAGTGCTGTTCCCGGCATTATCTGTCATCCGGACATGTATGGCAATATCATTGCTGTTGTTGGCGACCATGATCGTCCGGGTCATCTCTGTCACCAGATTCCGGTCTTTCTTTTTCACGATCCAGCCCCCGCCGGCTTGACCATCTTCACCGATGCTGACGGAATCTTTATAATTCTTCGCGGTATCAGACTTCGCTTCAACCGAAAACTCAGCACTGCGGATACCGGACCAGGTATCTGTAATTGTGATATTTACCTGCGCATCTCCTTTAAACAGAGGATTTCTGCGGCCATCCAGCCAGGCATCCGGTTTTGTCAGTGCTTTGATCTGAATGTGCCTGCCGCTGCTTTCATGAGAAGCTTCTGACTCTGTAATGACACCGTATGGATGGCGCCACTTTCCCTCTCCTGTGCCCGGGATCTCCTCCCCGGATGTCTGATCATTGCCGGCATGGTCTTCGACGCAGGCATAAATCTGTCCTTTGAAATTCTTTTTGATCAGGAAAACAGCTTTTCCTGCCGTGCTGCCCTTCTCAGAAGAATTGCTGCGGACATGCAGCTTCCTCTCCTCGACTGTCATTTTTCCATCTGCAGACAGCTTCAGCAGCCTGACTGTCCCGATCCCGGAGGACGGGGCTTTGTCTTCTACCGATACTGTGACGGTCGTGTTTTCACTGGAAAAAAAACCATACTCGTCCACCGTGACAGGTTTGCAGCTTTGCCTCACTGTTTTACCGCTGTTTGTGCCGGTAAAGGTAAATCCGCTTACCTTTGGAGCAGTACTGTCCACATAGACATAACAGGTCTTCGTGACCGTATTCCCGGCAGCATCTGACAACAGTATCTCCAGCTTATTCTTTCCGTTTGTCGTGTATTTTATGCACTCCTCCCCGTCCAGCCTTATGCTGTCTGTACTGCTTCGGGCAGGCTCTCTCCTCCCCTCATAGATCCGTCCGGCAAGTGCTGTCCCGTTGATTTTGATCTCGGCAGAGCAAACGCCGGCAAACGGATGACTCCCTGCATGGTCATCCATTTTCCAGGACAGGGTGATCTGTTTGTTTTGATACCACTTGAATGACTTTGAAATATTATCGTCTGCATTCTTCCCCTTTGAATCTGTATAGGCCGGATCTGTAAGCTGCAATGTCAGCTCCGGGGCCATATCTTCCATGACGAAATGGTTCCTCAGGATCCTCTTCCCGCTGGTAATGGACAGGAAACCTTTTCCCTTTTCTCCCAGATCTGTATATAAGTAATGATTGCCGGCCTCATCCTCCAGATATATTTCTATATGCCCCTGCGTATTGATCCGGTCCAGCGTACATCCCAGTATTTCTGTACGCGATCTCCCCTCTGTCTGCGTCCCGGCCGGATCCTCCCCAGGTAAATCCAGCCCAGCCGGAGACTCTCCTGTCCGAGATTCCCCAGCCTGAAAATCCCCGGCAGAGCCCTTGGTAAGCGGGATGGTTTCCTGCTTTAACTTATCTTCCTGATCAGTATCTGAATAATGATAAATCAGATTCGCTGTTTTGATCCCCGAGCTGTATTTTCCGTCTTCAATCTTTACGGTGAAGGTCAGGGCTTTGTTTGAAAAGACGCCATAAGACACACTTCTTTCAAAGCCATCCACCCTCAGGTCAGCTATAACCGGAGGTTTCTTATCTACAAAGAATACGTATGTGGACTCATCTGTATTACCCACCTGATCCTCTGCCTCCACCTTAAGTACATTTTTCCCGGGTTTCAGGTCTCGGTAAGAAAAGGTATGTGAAAAGTGAAATCTGTTTATATCCTGAGATCTGTATGTGACTGCGCCTCTATGCTTCCCCTCAGGATCTGTTAAGGTCCACGAAACCCTGGCCAGGCCGGAGCTGGTTTCGGAAGCTTCACCCTGTGAGTCCCCCGACTCACCATCTCTGACCGTCAGGACCAGGCTCCCGCAGCTGCTTCGCAGCCAGTACTCCCCATCGCTCCCGGCAATGCCTGTATGGCAGGAAACTGTGCCCTCTGTATACACTGTTTTCCCATCCTCTCCTGTCAGGGAAGAGGACGGCTTTAGCGAATCTCTGTAAAAAACATACTCTGCCGGACGGCTCACATTT
>CADBQK010000512.1 GCA_902796775.1 uncultured Lachnospiraceae bacterium | reverse complement strand
GGATGTGACAGTTATGTGACAGCGGGACTGATAGAATACAATCAGCAAAGCAAACAGCATAGGATAAACATATCTGGGGTTGGGAGGTATAAATCGTTATGAATAAGATCTTTTCTTTTTTCCGCGCCACAGCATTGGGCAGGTTTCTGGTACCGTCAGGTATCATCCTTATTGTTTTTGGTTTTATCCTGGTGACGGCCTTAAATGAAACGCGAAACTGGGAAAGGGCAGAGGCAGCTGTGACAAGGACAGAGCTTGCGGAGCCTGAACATGATGAGAACGGAGAACACCATGAAGCGACATACCGCATTTATGTAAGCTATACGGTGGGAGAAAAGACCTATGAGGAGCTTTTGGGAGAACTTTCCGGAGTTAAAGAGGGGGACAGCCTTCAGATCATGTATGACCCGAATGATCCCAGGAAACTGTCACAGCCCGTCGGGGTGATCCTGCCGTTTGTACTGATCGGATCCGGGATCTTCGCCCTGATTGCCGGTGTCATGAGTATTGTAGCAGCAGTAAAGAAATCAGCAGCCATGAGAGCACAGGAAAGGGAGTGGAGCAATGGAAAGAAGGAAGTATTTTTTTCAGCCTGAGAAGAAGGTTCTTAAGCAGGGTTTTTTCATGAAGGATGAGGAGGGAACCATCGTTTACGAGGCAAAGGTACTTAAGCAGTCCCTTCTCGGGCCTTCAAAGATGGAGTTCATCAATCATTATTCCGGAAAAACGGTGGAACACCAGGTAGGAAAAGTTGTCACAACGGAACAGTCGGGCCTGTTTGAATTCTTTTCCGTCAAGTCCTGTTTCAAATTCGACGGGAAGAAGATCTGGGACTACCTGCATGCGGAAGGCATCAGGATCGATTCTTCACTGTCCGGCAAAAAGATCGGCATGACGTATGAAGTTTCTTTGAAAGGAAAACCGATCGCAACGCTGGCGACGGCTGCCCCGAACGGAGGAAAAGCGTTTATTACCAGCGGTTCCCATTATGAGGTGACGACAACGGAGGAGTATCTGGACTGGGCATTCCTTACCGCGTTTGCCATCGCAAGAACAGAGCAGGCATTCTGCGATTAGAATAGGCATCGTTAAGACAGATTGTTTTTTAATATCTGAGCAATACAAGGCTCCTTTCCGCCGGCGGCTGCGTCAGCGGTGAGGAGCCTTGTTGCGTGACACTTCTGTTTTGTCAGGATAATTTTAACTGAGCATTCCGGAAATTGTTTTTCCTCTGTATCGGGAATATAATAAGTCATATACCAATAACGCAGCGCGGGAACGGGTGGAAATGGCAGGACTGCCGGAAGAGGAGGATGAAATGAGCAGGGTAAAAGATCTGCAGAAAAAGATCCATAAGATTCTGATGAAGATGGAGGATGATCAGAAACGGGCCGGTGCCATTGCGCATCTGCACGGGGTATCTCTTGCCGCTGTTATGATTGCGAAGAAACGCGGGGAGGATCCGGAACTGGCGGCGATGGCCGGCCTGCTCCATGACATGTACGCGTATAAGAGCGGCTCCTATGAAGACCATGCACGCCTCGGCGCGGAGTATGCCAGGGAGATTCTGGAGAAGCTTGCCATCACAACGGAGGAGGAGAACGAGATCATCTGCTCCGCCATCCGTCACCATGACAGTAAGGCGGATATTGATGCGCCTATGGATGAGGTCCTGAAGGATGCGGATGTGATTCATCACACACTTGGCGATCCGACAAAGGAAGTCAAAGAACGCGAGCAGGCAAGATACGATAAGCTCTGTGAGGAATTCGGGCTCACGGGCGGCGGACAGGAAATTTGAGACAGGAGCGGCAGGGAAGGAGAACTGCTTTGTATAAAAAGGAAGTACAGATGAAAGAGATCCCGATTACGGAAATTCAGGGGATTAAGATCGGGCAGACGGAAAACGCCGACGCCGGTACGGGCTGTACCGTATTGATCAGTGAAGACGGGATGCGGGCAGGCCTCGATGTGAGGGGCGGCGGACCGGCTTCCCGCGAAAGCCAGCTGCTTAATCCCCTTATGGCGGCACAGATGGTCCATGCGATCGTGCTTGCCGGCGGGAGCGCCTACGGGCTCGGCACGGCGAACGGGGTGATGGAGTATCTGGAGGAGCAGGGGATCGGTTATGATACAGGTTATGCGCTGGTCCCGCTGGTTGCGCAGGCGGACATCTACGACCTTTCTGTCGCTGCATCCGATGTACGTCCGGACGCTGCCATGGGCTATGAAGCGG
The DNA here is from genome assembly GCA_902796775.1 of uncultured Lachnospiraceae bacterium. The sequence continues at coordinate 2,413 of CADBQK010000512.1, read as the reverse complement.
CAAGGCGGGCCCTCGAGGAGCCGAATTATCAGGACGGCAATTACGGTGTCGGCTGCGGCGCGACCGTAGGAAAGATGGGGGGCATGGAGACCTGCATGAAAACAGGGATCGGAAGCTATGCCGTGCAGATAGGCCCTCTGCAGGTCGGGGCAGTCGTTGTGGTCAATGCTCTTGGAGATGTCTTTGACTGGAAAACAGGGAAAGAGATCGCCGGTATGCTCACGAAAGACAAAACAGCATTCCGCAGTACTTCCGATTTTATGAAAGAATCCATCCAGGTGATGGATAACAAATTTACCGGGAACACGACGCTTGCAGTGGTGATCACAAATGCTGAATTCGATAAAGCGCAGCTCTGCAAGATCGCCGGGATGGCCCATGACGGCCTTGCCAGATCCATAAACCCGGTGCATACCTCCGCCGACGGAGACAGTATCTATGCGGTCTCTGCAGGAGAAGTAGAGGCAGACCAGGACCTGACGGGAATGCTGGCTGCCGAAGCCGTCAGCGAAGCAATCATCCGGGCAGTAGAGAATGCGGAGAGCGCATACGGATATCCGGCGGCATCTGACCTGGGGAGGATTAAGTAAGCTTATGGATAACATCATATGGCTGATTATCATGGTCCCCGTCAGTTTGCTGTTTACAGGAATCGGGATCTATGCCTGGAGACGCAGGAAGCCGATGTGGTTCTGGTCAGCACGATTCTCGGCGCAATGAATATGGCGGCCGGGGGGATCTTCCTGATGGCAGGCTGTTTCATCGGATTGCCGGTTCTTCCGATCGTTTACGGGAAGATCTACCGTAAATACAAAGTATAATGTCGGGATACGCTTCGCGGGGAGTCCTATGATGAGAGAAATTACCATTTTAATGAAACTGCCCTCGAAGCCGGGATGGCAGCAGGAGGAACTGGACGGTTTTCTGGAAAGCCTTGTGAATGAGTACAGAAGACGCGAATGCAGGTTAGCGATAAGGGTGGATAAAGAGAGCGGAACTTCATCCGATACGGATCCTTCCGGCATGATCTGTGTGGATCTCAGCGATGCCCGTATTTACCGGGATATTTGCTCTGTCATGATCGCCTTTTTCACCCGGCTGATGGATGCTGATGCAGATATTCCGGTAGACTTTTCCCTGTTTGATGTGTTTATACACCGGTATATCTTTACGACCTTACCGAAGCATTGGCTGATGCTTGGGGATCCGTACATAAAGGATCATCTGGAAGCTTACGAGGCGGCAAAGTCCCAGAGGACCGCGGCCCTTCGCAAGGTTCTTGAAGGAAAGCTCAGCCGTGATGATTTTCAACGCACTGCTGAACTGTCAGGCGGAGAAAAAGCATGCTGCCAGATGATCCAATGGGCCTGCAGGCGGCTGATTCTGTATGTTGAGAAATTGGCGGCAGAAAAAAGCATCACGGAGACAATGTATCCGGTTCTGAACATGTTTGCGGACGGGGCGTACGAGAAGGCAGTTTCTCATCCGGTGCAGACACCGGATGAAAAGATGCTGCGGTATTATCTGATGCGGACCCGGGTGGGAGATCCTGAGATCTATCAGCAGGCATGTCGGCTTCTGGAAGAAGCGGCCGGGCAGGAGGCAGCAGGCGCAGCCGGGAAAGGTATGCACTCATCCGGTACCGCTTTGCTGGAATTTTTGAGATGGCAGATGCTCAGGGAGGACTACAGGACTGCGGTTACCGCTGCAGATCACTGCCTTCGGCACCCGGCCTTTACCGAATCTGCAGAGGTACTCCGTCTGAAAGGACGGGCCCTTGCCGAACTTGGAAAGCTTCCTGAGGCGGAAAGCATTTTTGAAAAAGCGGCGGTTATCTGCCGCCGGGAAGCAGAAAAGAAGCCGGCATCCTTTCTTCCGGCTCTGGGGCAGTGCCTGTGTGACAGAGCGGAAATATTCATCAGGTCAAAACAGATCCAGAAGGCAGAGGAAATTGTGCAGCAGGCAGAGAGAATCCTTCAGCAGGAGAGCTGTGTCGATGCCGGTTTTGGCTTCTATCTGGCAAACCTGCGTGTTCTGGAAGAAAAGTGCAGAGTCCGGATCGGGAAGGAACAATGCGGGGAAGCATTGGATGATGCCGGAAGATTTCAGCATTATCTGACACAAGCGTATTGTTATTTTCCGGAACCGGAAAAAGTGCGGACCAACGCAGAAGCCTATAACCTGTACGGGGATCTGTATCTGGAAATGGAGACAGACTACCAGGCGAAAGAGAAATACTCTGCCGCGAAGAGCTGGCTCCGGGATCTCCGGTCTTTCCTGTCGGATGCCTATCCAGTGCTTTTTGCGGATGTCTGTAATAACCTGGGAATCGCACTCTCCAGGAACAGCAGGAGAAGGAACGAAGCAAAGCAGGAATATCAGGATGCGGCAGAGCTGCTGGAGTCGATCACCT
>CADBQK010000511.1 GCA_902796775.1 uncultured Lachnospiraceae bacterium | reverse complement strand
CCATGCCGTGGATACCCCATCCATATGCGTAAGCTTTGGGTGGGGAGGAAACGGCTTCACCTCTCTTTCTCTGTAACAGTAAGTGTGGTAACTAAGTATATAACTTTGAGTGTTAAGAGTTATATTACCAACTTTATTATGCCTTTCAGTCTTGTCTGAAAAATATAACAGATTCTAATCCGTTATATCGGATATTGGATCGTTATTTAGGGTTAATATAGCCGTTTCAGGCACATTTTTTGCATATAAATCAGGTAAAAATAATATCAATACTGTTGCTTGATCATAGAAGAGAGTATACTTGTAAAATCTTCATAATTATTACACTTTGCAAGTATGCGGACATTTTCTTCCTCGTACAGAATAGCAATGAGTTCATCAAATAACAGCTTAAATGCTTCACGATCTATAAGCGAGGTTCCAATCATAATGATAATATTTACATCGTTTTTCCCCCAGCGCATAGTGTGATCATTGACTACCACAGAGAGGAATGAATGCTTGGCATTCATATTAAGCGAGTGCGGTGTGGCTACGCCGAAGCTAAAGGAACTTGACGAAAGATTCTCCCTTTCCAAGACCTCATTCTCATAATTTGAATCAACCAAATTAAGCGAAAGACATTCATTTGCAAGCATATGAATCGCTTCTTGTTCAGAAGAAAAATATAGATTCTTATGAAACAAGTTTTTCCGTATGAAGTACTGTAGTGAATTTACTATCGACGTCCTGGTTTTTTCCTCTTTAATTTTGCATATCTTGTTATAGATATTATTGATATCTTCATCTGTAACAAATAAAGAAGTCATTATTACTGGAACATTTATTTTGTCTTTTGGCACCGGACAGCTGGCAATCACTAGCTCCACGTCTTCCGGAATCATATTGATTTCTTTAACAGAAATATTAGAAGAAATGTAAAGTTCATTATCAAGAGATCTAAGAATTTTATCTATCGCCTTAACATGAAATCGGTGATACTCTGCGTATACAAAGCAGCAGTTCACTTTATCTTTATTTTTATTGGTGTTTTCAAGATATGCTCCGATATGAAATGCCAGAAAAGAGATTTCATCATCATTGATAGTGATATTCAGACGATCATGCAAAAGTTTTGCTGTAAATGTCGCCATATCATAAAAAAGCGGATAATTCCCCTGGAATGTTGTTGTCAGCGGATTTGGGGTGTATGTATTATCTTTGGCCCGTTTGACAAGGTTCATAATATGAATGGAAAATGTGACGATAAAGTCTTCACTGAATTTTGTGAGACCGTAATGATTTGAGAGGGCATCCGCTATTTCTTCGGCGATTACAATATGTGCTCTTTCAAGATATGTGTTGATATTGTTCTTATTAAAATTTGTTTCTCCCGTATGTGCGCAGTTATTAATTACTACGACGGCCAGACAATACCGGTCCGCTTTAGAGATTGTTACGTTAAAAAACTTCTCCAGATAATTGGAAATTTCTGAAACCATCTGATGTTCTTTAGCAGTAAACTGATGTATCTCATCAAGCTCATCCATCAGGTTGTCGTTTTGGATCCGCTCAATCATGATCAAGATATGAAGCATGATCGTGTTTAAGCCGTAATCACTGACATAATATCCGAACGATTCAAGAATATAGATAATATCCTTCTGAAGCGAATCAATGTCTATTTCTTTTGATGCCTTGAACGGCTCGTAAAAATACACAAAGGAGTCATCCACAGTCGTCAGAAGCTTACCGATGATTGCACGGATGTTTTTTTCACTGCCTTTCAGCCAGATCTTATTGCGTTTCCGTTCCAGGCTGATTTCAAAAGGCTTAAGCATTTGCTTTACAGCATGCAGCACACGTTCAAAACTTGTATCGCTAAGTGCCAGTTCGTCAGCCAGATCATATATATCAAGCGGTTCTGCTGCTACGATCAGCTGATTGAGAACATACTTTGTCCGCTCCTGCGGAATGTCCTCTTTGGAAGCTTCCGGCTTACTCATGCTTTCATATACACGGGTGTTGATCATATACCCTTTATTTGAACTGTAAATCAGAGAAGGATTCGTCTGATTTATGCTTTTTATATAATTGCGGATTGTACGTGTTGAAATACCAAAAAACGAGGCGAGTTCGGTTGCGTCAATCCAGCCGCCTGCATTTTTGATTTTTTCGACAACACTTTGCTCCGTGATCTTCATAGCATATTAACTTTCTACTTATTTATAAAACGTACTTCAATTACAAACAAATCATCTTTTTTCCGCGACATAGGAAAAGAACGCGATTCAGTTCTTTCCTAACTTTAGGAAAGAACTTGGTTTGTAACGTTCATCGGCCATTTTTACAATGCAATTGAAAGGAGCAGTCACTATGAAGATAGTTCTATCCACATCAAACGCACCAGCAGCAATTGGTCCTTATTCACAGGGAATTTCCGACTGCGGCGAAATTGTATTTGTATCCGGTCAGATACCTGTTAACCCGGAAAGCGGAACGATTGAGAGCGATTCAATTGAAGGACAGGCAAGACAGTCACTGAAAAACGCAGGAGCAGTTCTGTCTGCTGCAGGATTATCCTATGAGGATGTAGTCAAGACCACCTGTTTCATTACAGAAATGTCTGACTTTGCGGTATTCAACAACGTATATTCTGAATTCTTTGCTGGAGACTGTCCGGCAAGATCATGTGTGGCTGTCAAGCAGCTGCCTAAAGGTGCTCTTTGCGAAATAGAAGTTATTGCAATTAAACACTAAACAAAAAGAAAGGGAATTAGTATGAGAATCTTATTAATGTGCGGTGCCGGTGCATCAAGCGGCTTCATGGCTCAGGCAATGCGCAAAGCCGCAAAAGAACAGGGTATCAATGACCTGGAAATCGTTGCGTTCAGTGATGCTGAAATGATGTCCAATCTCAAGGGAACAGATGTTATTATGTTTGGTCCCCATCTCGAATTCAAAAAGGAAGCGCTGGCCAAAGATCTTGCGCCGTATAACATTCCGTTTGATTTCATCGACAAAGATGCATATGGAAAGCTGGATGGCGAAGCAACATTAAAGCAGGCCCTTGCAGTTTATGAAGCTTCCGGCAATACCGTTAAAACAACTGCAGTTAAAGAAGAAAAAGCACCTGCAGACACAACGGACAAAGAACTTACAGGAGTCATGGGCTGGATCAACAATGTTCTTGCGCCAAAGCTCAACAAGCTGACACAGAATATCTATATTTCTTCCATTCAGCAGTCGATTATGAGCATCCTCCCGATGATCATAATTGGTTCTGTTTCATCAGTAATCGGTGTGCTTAAGAGATTTTCGGTACTGGCCTGGCTTCCGGATATTTCGATGGTCAACACATTCTCGTTTGGCCTGATTGCAATATTCCTTGCGCTGCTTATTCCGATGAAAGTGCTGGAAAAGGCCGGAAAGGAAAAACTTAAGATCTCCGCAATGCTGACAAGTCTGGCGCTGTTCTTCATCATTACACTTCCGGCCATGGAAGATGGAAACCTTACGTTTGTAGGAGACAAACTTGGGACCGGCGGTATGCTTACAGCGGTTGTTACAAGTTCGATTACGGCATGGGCATTCAAATTTGCTTCCGGCCATTCGCTCTTCAAAAAAGACACTGTAATGCCGGATATGGTTGTCAACTGGGTTGATGCATTAGTCCCTGTTACCATTATTCTTGCAATCGGTCTTGTTATTATGAATCTGGGCTTTGATCTGCCGCTTTTCATCAGAGGTCTCTTCAGTCCGATTACCAACTTCGGCCAGTCATGGCTTGGTCTGATTCTGATTACCGGTCTTACCTGTTTCCTGTATTCCTTCGGATTCACGTGGATTCTGTTTCCCATTGCCTGGGCAATCTGGATGGAAGGAATGGACGCAAACATGGCAGCCGTTGCCGCAGGAGCTGCGCCTCAGGCTATAAATCTTATGGAAACCGTTATGGGCATTACATATCTTGGCGGACAGGGCTGTACGCTGGCGCTGGTTCTTATGTGCATGCGTTCCAAGGTCAAGAGATTAAATGCCATCGGCAAAGTGTGCATTTTCCCGGCAATCTTCAATATCAATGAACCGATCGTGTTCGGCGCTCCGGTTGTATGGAATCCGATTCTTATGATTCCCCTGATTCTGAACTCTGTAATCATTCCGTCTGTAATGTATATCGTAATGAAGATCGGATTGGTTCCCATTCCTTCTGCACCGATGCAGATGTGGTATCTGCCCAATATTATTCAGGGCTACCTGGCTACCGGAAGTATTATGGGCGTCGTTCTTGTAATTGTTCTGTTTATTATCAGCTGGCTGATCTGGACACCTTTCTTCAAAGTATATGAAAAACAGGCAGCAGCAGAAGAAGGTACAGTATTATAATCCTTTCAATAAACCGCATTATTGAAGTATCTGACTGGGAGGACTCTATCTATGGATGAAAATACTGCGCGCGGCGCAATGCAGATTATTCTTCACGCAGGTGATGCCAGGGCAAAAACAATGGAAGCGCTGCAGTCGCTCGAAAAATTTGATTTAAAAGCCGCTAAAGAATATCTTTCATCAGCCCAAGAGGATATTGTTGAGGCACATAAATTTCAGACGGTTCAGCTCCAAAGGGAAGCAAATGGAGACAATCCGGAATTCACGGTGCTGCTTACCCATGCACAGGACACCTGTATGTCTGTTAACTCAGAAATCATTATTGCAGATCATCTGATCAGGATAACTGAAGCCTTGGATGAAAGAATTAAAAAGCTCGAAGAAAAATAACTGAAATTGCAAGACGAATGTCTTGCAATTTCATATAGGAAAGAAGGATTCTGATGCACATGTTTACTGATGAAAACATTAATTTAGAAGTACTGAAGAAAAAAGCATTTAACTACAGATGGGCAGAAGTTCCTGAGGGATGTATTCCACTGACTGCAGCTGACCCGGATTACCCCTGTGCTGAACCAATCAAAAAGGCAATGATGGATTATATACAGGACGGCTATTTCTCCTATACCCCCAAACTCGGTCTGGAAGAGTTCAGGCAGTCATTTGCGGACTATGCATCTTCCCGAAAGAACGAACCGGTTGATCCCGATATGGTTCTTCCTGTGGACAGCGCTGCCCGCGCAATGTATATCATCGCCGAAGCATTTCTGAAGCCGGGTGATGAAATGATTGTGTTTGATCCCTGTGATTATCTGTTCCGGGAATCATGCATTCATGCGGGAGGGATTCCTGTCAGCTATCCGGCAGCTCTTGATCCTGTCAGCCGGACAATGGATCTGACACATCTGGAAGAATATATCACGCCCAAAACAAAGATGCTCGGTCTTTGCAATCCTCATAATCCGTATGGACTTGTTTATACGAAGCAGGAACTCGATTACATCATGACGATCTGCGAAAAGCATGATCTCTACATCATGAATGACGAAATATGGTCAGATATTATTTTTCCTGATGCGCAGTACAACAGCATTTACTGCCTCGGAAAGGAGCGCTGCAGCCGTGTATTGAGTGTGTTTGGTTACTCCAAGACGTTCGGACTTGCCGGATTGAGAATAGGCTCTCTCTATACTACAGATCCGGACTGCTTCAGAAAACTGGTTGAAGCTTCTGATGTTCTGAGTACTGCCGGCGGCGCAACCTCCATATCACAGGTGGCTGCAGTTGCGGCGATGAATGATACGAAGGACTGGTATGATGAGCTTATTCTGCATCTTACAAAAAACCGTGATTATGCAGTTGATTTCATTAACAGGATTCCCTGCCTTAAGGCTTACAGACCGCAGGCTACATATTTGCTTTATGTGGATATCTCCGAACTCGGTATGAGCGGAGAAGAATTCACAGATTATCTGAAAGAAAAAGTCAATCTTGCAATCATTCCCGGCGGACACAAGTTCTTTGGCGATCAGTCTGAAGGACATGTAAGAATCTGTTTCGCAACAGGTTCCGGGATTCTCAAAGAAGGATTAGAACGTCTGAAACTCGGAATGAAATACTTACTTGAAGAAAAGGAGATTGGAAATGACCAGTAACTGTTTCCCGGAAAAATTTCTGTGGGGAGGCGCAACAGCAGCATATCAATGTGAAGGAGCATGGGATGAAGATGGGAAAGGATTTGCAGTTACTGATCTTCTGACCGCCGGCACAAGAAGAAATCCAAGACTGTTTACACCAACTGTCAGAGACGACCTGTATTATCCTGCAAAACTCGGCATTGACCATTATCATCGTTACAAGGAAGATATTGCGCTGTTTGCTGAAATGGGATTTAAGGTATACAGAATGT
>CADBQK010000510.1 GCA_902796775.1 uncultured Lachnospiraceae bacterium | reverse complement strand
CATCATACAGTGCATCTATGGAGATTTCTTCTTTCAGGATTCTGTCATAGAAGTACAGATAGTTGATGGTGATATCAGAATTCGGGATATACTCGGACGGCTCTTCATCGAAAAGCTTTTCAAACGCTTCAAGATCTTTATTGACTGCTTTGAGTTTGATGCGTTTTTCAGTCGGGTCATACTCATCGACCAGATACTTGTTGTAGACCTTATCGATGAGCTTCTTATCCTCAGCAACAAGCTTTTCTTCTTTCAGGATGTTATGAATAGCTAATAGGAGTAAGGATATAGTGGTCACACGCTGTTGACCGTCAATAATCAGGAATTCTTCTGAAATACCGTTATAAACACTAACAAGGCTGCCAAAGAAGTGCATATTGCGCCCATTAATGGACAGCTTGACCAAATCATCATAGAGTTGGCGGCAATTCTCAACCTTCCAACTGTCGTTTCTTTGGTAGACGGGGATAATGAATCGTTTTTCACTACCATCCAGATATTTGATCAGTTTAATTGCTTTTCCATCCATTATTGATGCCTCTTTTCTGGTCTGATATTACAATAAGAGTTTTTTCTGCAAAATAGAGTTGAATTCTGTTTGCATTTGATCTCCAAATTACAGATCGTTATCAAATGAATCAAACCGCTTCGTTAGCTCATCTAAACCTATGAAATAATCACGGTACATCTTGGAAACTTCCCTTGCTGCATCCGGATCATCTGTATAAGGTATTTCAATTAACCTATATCGATCACCAAGGTCTTCCCGATTCGTCTGCATAAAAATGACTCTTTCCCACTGTTTTTGGACATCCTTTAATCTTAGTGCCCAAAACAGATAGAATTGGTCAATAGGCGCTTTCTCGCTCACTGTAAATAGGAGAATCTCTTTTGTAAAAACCATCTGTTCCTGCCCTGGCATAACCATACAAGGTTCTCCGATATTTTTAGACGCTCTCGAGGGCGTAGCTATTGCCCAGGCAGGTATTCCACTTGTCTTTCCTCTCCAGAACTTCTCTGCAACAACAGATGGAACCATATTAGTGCTATTCGGATTAACTCGACCTGCTCGCAAATCAACAACTTTGATATATGGAATATCACCGGTTCTAACATCTGCTGAAGGACTTCCATGACCGCCCCGAACCTTAATCAACCCGTTGTCGATAAGATCCCCTAAAGAGCGCATAACAAACCCTTTCAACTTTGAATTAACCTTTTCTGCAAGAACGGACTCTGATTTATTACCAGAAAAGGTTGGGACAGCCACGAAAGACGAAGCCATCTTTTCAGCCCTTACATAACCGGATGTGCTTGTGGTCTGATTCTTTAGCATCGCTTGAACGTCATACATTGCTTTATCGTCGATGATATCAGTCCTTTTTCCCTTTTCATCAATAATAAATAGATCAAGGCCGTCTTTATTGAGACCTATTGTCGATGCGTTTGAAACCCAAACAAATCCATCACGAAACCATGATGGACGCTCTGCTTTCTCTCCCTCACCAATTTTCTCGAAGACATAGAAATTAGTTTTTGCACGACAGAATCCCTGAAATGCTTCCATGGGGACATTTAGTGCTCCGCGCAGGATAAAATGTTCATCCATCCATTCTCGAAACCATGTGTATGATTTTGAAAAGAAATATGTTTCAGGAAGAACAATGCCAAGACGGCCTCCATTTTGCAGAATTCGCCATGCACGTTCTACAAATGCAATACCCAGTTCCGTTGTTGGAGCATAAGCATCCGATGTGAGTCCGCTCTTCGTGTGTTTGCATATTTCCAGTTTTGAACTCCGCGCGTCAGCAGCATTAATGACAAGGTCTTTACCAAAAGGTGGATTAGTCAAAACCACAGTGTAACGACCATCTCCAAGAACAGTTTGGATACCTTTGGTATCGTTTTTCCACTTAGCTTCTCTAAGTGAATCGCCATGGTATGCGTTGGTTGATCCGTCCCCAATTCCAACCATCAATGCGCGGGTAAGCTTTATATTTGTCCGGTCTCTGTCGACACCAAATAATTTATAATGTGCCCACTGAGTTATGGCTTTCGAATCCGCCCCACTAGATCCAATCTTCATGAGAGCTGCAGATAAAAAGCCCCCAGTACCACATGCAGGGTCGATTACGACATCTTTGTGAGTCACACACATCATTTCTACGCCCGCTTCAATTACCCTAAGCGGGGTATAATACTGCCCATCGCCCAACTTTAATGTTGCATCCCTAAAGACTTGGAAGGCCATCGATAAAGCTGTTGGAGCCATCTTACCGACATTCATTGATTGTAAGCGAAGAACAACTTCTTGAATTGTATCAGCATCCAGCAGAATATTATCTGCCTCATCATCCGCAAACAACGAAGGATGTTCCGTTTTATAACTCAGAAACGCTTTGTTGATATGTTTCATCGTTTCAGAAGGCTTATCGCTCAACTGAAAAGCCAGCGTCTCATTTTTATCCCATTCACCCTCATGATCAGAATCGAGCTTTAAGAGTAACATGTTCGACATCTGACTCAATTGATCTTCTCGACGAGTTGATCGTGTATCTCTTGATGTCACTATACCAAGCAACGCTTCAAATGCGGATTTCAACTCCTTTGTTGTCGGTATGTGAAGATCTGAATATGTGAGACGATTATCACCGGCAAGAATCATATTCTCATCCGGTTTAGGAAGACCAGATCCTTCGACTACTTTATAACTTCCTGCGGTGGGTAACTTATATACGCGCACATAGTCAATGCCGTTGGTCCAGACCCCCATCCGTGCATGAGGTTCCAGGCCAAGATATATCTTTAGCTGACTTATTCCTTCATTCTTTGTAGGTTCTTTGCACTCAATTAATGCTACAACATGCTCAAAATCACCGACATATTCAACATCATCAAATAAGGCAATATCCACAGGGAAGCCTTTAAATCT
>CADBQK010000509.1 GCA_902796775.1 uncultured Lachnospiraceae bacterium | reverse complement strand
CGGAATCATGTTGCTTTGTGAACAGGAGGTAGAAAGTGTTTAAACTATTGTTCAAAGACCTGAAGCAAGGTAAGGCCGAGTATCACTAATACGGATACCCAGTTTTTTGCTTTCAGGTTTTTGAACAATAGTTTAAACACTTTCTACCTCCTGTTCGCAAAACTATAGTTGAATTGCCGCTCACTTGTGATCTTTCCTGCGTGTATGCGCAGGATCAGACTCCTCCGATCACAGTACGCAGACTTGACCATGTTGTTTATCATACCATAATTAATGGTCTCTGCAAACATCCCATGAGCACCCTTTTGCTGTTAATCTTCTGTCACAGCACGCAGCATTTTTATGTCTTTCCGAAAAAGCAAAGATCCGGTCAGCATTCCAAAGAGGATTCAGGCCGAAAATATGATATACTGTTTCCATTCAGCAGGGGATGCAGGTAACTGCTGAAGTATCTTTTTACTGAGGAGGAGATTATGGCACGAACCATTTTACTGACGTCACTGAGCGCTATAGAGAATGAACAGCCGGTACGCTATTTTTCTGTCCGCAACGAGTATGGATACAGCTATTGCGACGCGATCATGAGCGTTGAAGCCAGCACCAAATATGTTCTGTCACGCTATGATATTGATGAGATCTATGTGATCGGCCGCAACTCCACTTTCGATGAAGGGGATGACGGCAGGCCGATCATACTGAAAGAAGGAAGCAGTTTCTATTCGGCTGATATCCATACACTGTCCGCTTACAGTCTGTATCGTTACCGGATTGCCCAGTTTATTGACGAGCTGACAATCGAGCAGCAGGAATACATGGAGCTGCTTCCGGAAGAAGCACAGGATAAGATAATTGCTTTCATCAGAGATTTCTTCCAGGGAGAAAACAGGGATCACGAGGCAACGAAAAAAAACCGCTATTTTGATGATCTTGCCCGAGACAAGGAACTCTATACTTCCTTTAAGGAAGAGCTGATTAAGAAGGTTCCGGGCGCTTCGGATAATCCCAGGCTTTACATCAGATGGGCAAAGAACTATCTGTACAGTACCTTCAAGGCCTCCTGGAAGCTGGAGATACTGCCTGTGAACGAAGACGTCAGTGTCCGTTTTATTCCGACCACCATGAAAGAGTCCGGAGAGCATGTGGACAATATGATGGCGATCGCGAATACCATCACCCATGGCGGCAGTGAGGAGATATGCCTGTTTGTCTCCCTCCACAGCGAAGATGCAGCCGACAGCTTCATTATCATCAATATGCTGGATATTCTGATCAGCATGCCCGGAAGCAGGGTAAAGGTTCAGAAAGTGTTCACGGTCTCGGGCGCGAACAAAGCTCTGACCGGGCGCATCCATGACGGCACAGACGGATTCGGCATTACGGAGTTTGTAGCGGCGATCAGAGCCTTCCTCCGGTACGGAAAGGCGGATATGATTGTGGACCTCTGGGAACAGAGCGGTGAAAGAAATGAGAAAATTGCAAGTATGGTTTATGCTATGCGTCACATTGATGCCGGGCTTTCCATGTGCAACATCAAGGAAGTAGAAGGCGGGATCCTGAGGCTGAAGAGTCTTTTCAGGGACGGTTTTTTACCGGAGGAATCCGGCTATTACAGCCGCCTGTTTAACCTGATTGTCGAAGGCATCCGCAAGGATTACGGCGTTCTTCTGGATGGCGATGAGATCCTCTTCATTGATCTGGTCAAATGGGCCTACCGGCATCATTTTTATCAGCAGACACTGACCCTGATTGAATCAAGGGCACCGGAAACTCTTGTAAATACCGGGATTTTCTACTACTGCAATGATGAAAAGAAAACGGATGACATAGTGAATCTTCTTGCCCTGCAGAGGCTGGAGCTGAAGCCGTATGAATACTATAAAATGGATGATATCGACCACTACTTTATCAAAGCCTATGACAGAGCGCGTGTCAGAGGCCGGGGAGACAGGAATTCGGACGCGCAGGAAACATATGCCATTCTCAGGACAGAATCCTTAAATAACACAAACCCGGACATAATTACCGGGTATACCGCCTGTGACAATCCTCAGACGCTTAAGAACCTCCTGTACGCTTATTACCATACCGGATTCCTGCGGAATAAGATCAATCATGCCGAAATCAATGCCATGGCCGAAACCCGGCTGGTCGTGTCGGAAAGCGATGAAAGCCTGGCATTTCTCAGAATGAAAGAAAGCATTGAGTTCTTCATCGACAGTTATGAAAAAGCAGTAAAGGAACTGGAAGGAAAAAAACCAAATGTCGTTAAGATCACTTCCGCCCAGGTAAAACAGTGGGCGGATACTATCCGGAAGGATGAGAAGTCTGACAACCATCCCCGGAAGGATGAGAACAATGAGAATTCTGATAACCATTCCCGGAAAGATGAACCGGAATCAGGGCGCCATCCGAGGTGGATGGGCAGAAGGAAACATTACCGTCCACGAAAGAAAGAATCCGGGTCCGGGGATAATCCGGATAACAGGAACGACAGTAAGAAGTCTTTTCTTCCGATCACATTTCGGCGATAGCGCTTTGCGTCACATTTTTCCGAATGAAAACTGTACCTGCCATGGATCATCATTCCGGCAGGTACAGTTTTGTGAGTATCATCTCTTTTCCCTTGTCCGGTATAAAGCGCAGAAGCAGCATCAGCAGCTTGTACTCAAGGCCGACCGGTACCCTCGCAGGAGGATTCTTTCTCCCGGCCAGAGCCAGGGCAACTCTTGCAACCGTGTCCGGCGATTTTCCATTCTGCTCATCAGAAGCCATCCTGGCTATGCTTTTCCTCAATACACTGCTGTATTGATCCGGGCCATGATCCGATGGCTGCATCGACCTGGCAGCGGTAAATCCTGTCTTTGTGTCGCCCGGTTCGATGATGCACGCCCTCACGCCGTACTGTTTCATCTCCATCCGGACAGCATCCGTAAAAGCTTCGAGTGCATATTTGCTCGCGGAATACTGGCTCTGCATCGGTATACATACTCTGCCTGCGATAGAACCGATCACAATCAGAAGTCCTCTCTTCTGTCTGCGCATTCTGCCAAGACAAGGCTGCGCGGCATTCAATGTGCCAAAATAGTTGACTTCCATCTGCCTCCTGGTCAGCCGGGACGCGGTAGTCTCTGCAGGTCCGGCTACCCCCATGCCCGCACACAGAATGGCGATATCTACTCCCGGCAGCTTCTCTACGAATTCTCTCGTTGCTGTTTCATCGGTTACATCAAGCCTTCTGAGCGTCAGGCTTCCGCCGCCGGAAATTCTTTGTGTCTTCTCTTCTGTGTTCCGCGATACCCCGATCACATCATATCCGTGTCCGGCAAACATCCGGGCACATGAGCGCCCGATGCCGGATGAAGCCCCGGTTACAAAGACATAATTCCCGTAACAGTTCTCTTTTGTTTTATTCTTCACTGGGTATTTTCCATCTTCTCTGGTAAGGTCTGTGACGATGCGGCAACGCGCGCCAGAGTTTAATCGTCCGTGATACTCTGACTGGCG
>CADBQK010000508.1 GCA_902796775.1 uncultured Lachnospiraceae bacterium | reverse complement strand
TGATCCGTGAATACCGTGCTGAGATGGAAGAAGCAGTAAACCGTTATCTTAACCGGCATTATGAAACCTTTGAGCGTGCATTTGAAACAATGAATCAGGCACTGCTGGAGAATGACTCGGATGGTTATATCAGAGGCAACGTAGAAATCCAGAAACTGCTTGGATATGATGTTCAGTTTACGAACCAGGAAGAGTTCGACGATCTGATGGATTCAGATATCGCTCTGAAATTATAGGAGGGGAGAATATGGCTTTCGACTTTGGAAAATTAAAGAAAAATGTCACAGATGCTGCCAAGAACGCAACAGATGCAGCGAACACGTTTGTGAAGTCTGCCCAGGAGAATCTTCCGGAATCCATGAAAGACATTGATGTAAAGGCATCAATGATGGAAATGGCTTCAAAAGGAACACAGGCTGTCATGAAGTTCACAAAGCAGAGTGCGGAAACAGATAAAGCTGTGAATAAAGTGCTTGCAGAACAGAAAAAAGAACATCTCATCAGCTATGAGGATGCAGTCAGAATTATCTATTGTCTGATCACTGTAGATCGTACGATTTCAGAAGCGGAAACCGAAAAATTCAATGACATCGGAAGACAGATAGACCCTCTGTTTATGAATTACAGAGATCGGGTTATAGCAGAATGCCAATCTGAATTTGATAAAGCGACTGATGATGAAGACTACTATGATGTCGTTCATGATTATGTTGCGGATACTATTCGTGGATCCGATGTAAAAGACGATAAGGCAATTAACGGAAAGTCTCTCTACTGGAATCTTCTTGCGACTGCATATGTTGATGAAGGCTACAGCGAAAATGAGAGGCGTTTGATCAAGTTTATTGCGCGCGAGCTGGATATCGATAAAACGATCACCATTGAAATGGAGAGTGCATTGAAGACACTGCTTGCGATAGAGGAAGAAGAGCACTTCCTTGAGGAAAGCGGAAGATCTTATAAAGAAGTTCAGAAACACATGGAAGATCTCGATATGCGCAAGAAAGCAATTATGCAGGGCATCTTCGCCCTGGTGTCAGACTAGGAGGTTAGAACAATGCCGTTACCTTTACTGTTTATTGGAGCCGCAGCCGCAACCGGAATGTTCGGTGCGGGAAAGACCGTTAAGGCAATTACAGATAACTCAAAAGCAGGAAATATCATCAAGATTGCCAATAAGGAAGTAGAAGACGCAAGAGAAACGCTTGAACAGAAGCGTGTTGAAGTCAGAGAGTCTTTTGATAATCTTGGAAAGCTGAAACTGACGGTTCTTGAAAAGAATGTCATGGATTTCATTTATACATTTGAAAAGATCAAGAACGTAGACTTCACAGACACCATTGGTATTGATGAACTCAGAAACCTTCATATTGATGAAGCATCCTTCAAGGAACTGAAGCAGCTTGGCAACTTTGCGGCGAATGTCGCAGGCGGTGCGGCTGCCGGTGCAGTCGGTGGAGCATTAACTGCGTTTGGTGCATACAGTGCCGCAATGACATTTGCGTCTGCGTCTACCGGTACTGCAATCGCCACGCTGAGCGGTGCTGCAGCTACTAATGCGACGCTCGCATTCTTTGGCGGCGGCTCGCTTGCGGCAGGCGGACTTGGCATGGCAGGTGGAATGGCAGTGCTTGGTGGTCTGGTTGCCGGACCGGCACTTGCGGTCATGGGACTGATTACCGGTGCGAAAGCACAGGAAAAAGTAAATAAAGCGCTTGAAAGCAAAGCAGAGGCAGATGCGGTAGTGGAATCACTCAATGCGGCAGCTTACCAGTGCTCCGCTATTCGCAGAAGAACCTATATGTTCTATACACTGCTTTCTCATCTTGATGCACAGTTCCTTCCGTTGATCTGGAAGATGCAGAAGGTTGTTGAGACAGAAGGCTTTGACTACAGAGAGTACACACCGGATTCTAAAAAGATTGTTGCAAGTGCTGCGACTATTGCATGCACGATTAAAGCAGTTCTGGATACGCCGATTCTCAATGAAGAAGGTGAGCTGACAGAGGCTTCCGCAAAACTGTTAGAAACAGCAGGAAAGAAGATTTACGCTTAATCAAATTTGAATGAATCAAAAGATTCTCTACAAGTTGGAAAGAAAATGTGAGAATTGTATAATGCTAAATCAGGAAGTGATATACGATAATTCGATAGGAGAAAGAGACGATGGCAAGAAGTAAATCCGAAGATTATAGACGGAATCGAAGAAGCTTGAAGAAGAAATATGGTTCAGATACTGATTTTTTGTTAGGGCTTATTTCTCTTCCCTTGTTACCATTTGCGCTGTTGTTTAAATTGATTTTTAACAAAAACCACAAATAGCCTCAATAAGAGGTGCTCCAACTACGGAGTACCTCTTTGTTAAATCAGTGCACAAGCGCATAATAAACAAACTGCGCAGTTGAAAATAAATATAGCATTAATATGAGCATATCTTGTTCCAAGATTACATGTAATTATTCGCGATTTACTAACTATAATTAACTTAAGTAGGCAGGAGTAGTATTTATGGCTTTGATAATTTGTGAAGAATGTGGAAAAACAATCAGCAGTAAAGCAGGACGGTGTCCTCATTGCGGATGTCCTGTATCCGGTAATGAAAAACTTGCATTGGAAAATACACAAACAAGAACCGTAAGAATGAATATCCTTAACGAGGAGCCGGATTACTATGATGAAGAATTGCTGTCGGTAAAACCCGAACCAGTCAGAAGAGATCCTTATCGCAGTAAGACTAAGAAAAAGAAAAGAACAAAGCCAATTCTTAAATGGATTTTGTATGCAATTGCCGGGCTCTTTATAATTACCTTTATTTCAGCGGCACTGAGTCCAAGCGAGAATGATGAAAATGGAACCGATAAAACCGAAACTGCTTCTGAAGAACCAATCGACTATAACACTGCAGAAGAAGTATTCCAGCTGGATCTGATAGAAAACTGGGACACCTATGTTGGAAAGCCGGTAAAGACTTCCATTAAGTATAACAGTTACATGAGCAGTTCAAAGATATTGAAGGGATCTGAAATGCGTGAATATGGTGCCAGCGGCAATGGATCCATTGAAGCATATGTGGAAGAGTTAGATGAAGATAATTGCAGTTACGGATCTCCGGTTACAGTTGCAGGAATCGTTGGGGAAAACAAGTATGAATTAAAAAAGGCAGTAGTCCTGGCATATGGTGATGAAGCGGAACAGTTTGCATCTGAACTTGCTGCACCATATGAACAGAAGTTGGCAGAAATGGCGGCACAGGAAGAAAGTGAATTCAGAAATGGTGAACTATCTGTACCGTCATACGATGAACTGATGAGATATTCTGACTCATATAAATCTACAAGAATCAGGATTCCGGTTTATGTCACTGAAGTGGAAGCAGATGGTGTCATATTTGACGGTACAATTTGGGGGACTTATCAAGGCCAGAAAATTGTACTGGTCGATAATCGTTCAAATAAAGAACCAAAAATCCTTACAGGAGACAGCCTGACGGTATACGGATATGGAGACGGACTTGGAACGGTAAAAACATATAAAAAAGGCACTGGAGTATTGGGAAGTGATCTCGGGGCTGAAGTAGTTTCAAAAGTGGAAATTCCGAAGATATCTGTAGTGTATTGCGATTTCAATTAAAAACTTATTAGCAAATAAATATACCCGACAATGACAATTTGTTCCCATTAGAGAACAAAAAAGGGGCGGATAGACTATGTTCTATTCGCCCCTGAATGCGTTTAATGTGCTGAGGAACCTCAATACATGGATGCTTCTACGATACTGAAGGTAGCTTCTGCCATTGCATCGTATTTGTCATCCGGAATGTACTGGAATACTTCGAATGTCTGTGACTGACCAGCCCCTAAGTCGTTA
>CADBQK010000507.1 GCA_902796775.1 uncultured Lachnospiraceae bacterium | reverse complement strand
TTTATGGAAGGCGTCGTGTAGGAAAAACATATCTTATCGATCAGGTTTTCAAAGGGAAGTTTGCTTTCAGACATGCGGGACTTTCCGCTGTCGAGATGAAGAATATGTCCGGTGGCAGCCCGCTGAGAAAACAGCTGAAACATTTTTATCATTCACTGCTCATGCAGGGTATGAAAAAAAGCAGATGTCCGGCAGATTGGCTCGATGCATTCCTTTTACTGGAGCAGTTTCTCGAAAGCAGAGACACAGGGGAACGCATGCTTGTGTTTCTTGATGAGCTACCCTGGCTGGATACGCAAAGATCCGGATTTATTACTGCTTTTGAGGGCTTTTGGAATAATTGGGGATGCCATAGAGATAATCTGATGGTAGTTGTTTGCGGTAGTGCTACCACTTGGATTCTGGATAGCCTGATCAATAATCAGGGGGGGTTATATGACAGGGTAACCTATGAGATTAAACTGTCGCCATTTAGTCTTTCAGAATGCGAGCAATTTTTTAAAAGCGAAGCGATCAAACTTTCGAGATATGATATCGTTTGTGCTTATATGGCTGTTGGAGGAATCCCCTATTATCTGCAGTACTTTAAAAGGGGGCTGAGTTTACCGCAGAACGTGGATCGTCTGTTTTTTTTAAAAAATGCAAAACTTAAAAACGAATACAGCCGGTTATTCGGTTCCATCTTCAACAGGCCTGAGATGATGAAAGACATTGTGGAAGCCCTCAGTGAAAGGAACGTTGGGTTTACAAGAAATGAGATTTCCAGGAAGACAGGATATACTGCGGGAGGTACGTTGACCGATGCCCTGAATGCCCTGATTGCAAGTGATTTCGTTATAAAATATCATCCTTTCGGACTTAATAAAAGGGAATGGTATTATAAACTGATCGATCCTTTTTGCCTGTTCCATATTAAATTTGCTTCTTCAGGGGATGCTTTGAACGGCTCCTTCTGGTCACAGAATAATACATCTTCGAGAATAACAATCTGGAGAGGCTTTGCATTTGAAAATGTGTGTTTTAATCACATAGAACAAATGAAGAGTGCACTCGGGATCAGTGGAATATCAACGACACAATCGGCATGGTCGAGAAAAGCAGATGATGAAGAAGGGACTCAGATCGATCTGATTATTGACCGGGCTGATAATGTAGTTAATATGTGTGAGTTGAAGTTTTACAGCAATGATTTCAAGGTGGAAAAAAAGTATTATAGGGTACTGCTTTCACGACAGGAACTCCTGGGAGGAATCATTTCGCCCAAGAAAGTAATCCATCAAACTCTTGTTACAACATTTGGACTGCAGTACAACGAATACAGCGGCATCTTTGATCATGTCATAACAATGGATGACCTGTTCAAATGATGCAGGATATTCAGCCATAAGGAAGAGAAAATGTATGAAATGGCTGGATATATACATTTTCCAGCCCTCAGGCAAACCTGACACCTTTTGGGTTCTGCCCCAAATGCCGCTGAAAAGCGTATAAAGGGGCCAAAAAGTATTAGACTTCTGCACCTTCGCGGTGTATGATAATTATAGATTTGGTCAATTGAATATTGTCTGTCATTTCCGCATGAACCCGGCGATGGTGGCCAATGTTTATGACTGTTAAGTTTCACGGAGACTGAACCCTAAAATTAGCTGTGCTAATCGCCAGCTAATCAGAAGGGCAGATCCAGGGCTTACAGAGACGATCTGAGGATGACTCAAAATGACAGCGAAGTCGTTTCTAAGCCTTACAAATCCTGACAATTCTATACTTCCTTTGACGAGGATGAGCGAACACCTTTCGTGCTCCTAAGCGGAAGGTCGTGGGTTCGAATCCCGCCAGGAACGGTGATGCCGCCGGTGATTTTGCTATCAAAGCAGAATCCGGCGGCATTTTCTATTTCTGGGGAACTCTGTCTAATGGCCATTGACCAAAATTCAAGTCTCGCTTGCGAGACTTGCACGCCGCGTGCGGGATGCCGAAGGCATTATCTTCCTATCCGCACGCGTGCGCATCCTCGCGGAGCGTTATCTCAGTGGGAGATTGAACCCCCCGCTGAGATAAATGCAGATGTAAA
The DNA here is from genome assembly GCA_902796775.1 of uncultured Lachnospiraceae bacterium. The sequence goes on along the minus strand of CADBQK010000507.1, from coordinate 760 downwards.
ACATTTGCTTGTTTATCTTGCTGTTTATGTGTTACAATCCAAGTGAAAGGAGACGTATGATATGGCAAATACACTCGTAAAAGATACGAACTTTAATATGAGAATGAACCGAAAAAAGAAGTCAGACCTTGAAGCTTTATATGGCAGCCTGGGAATGACATTGCCTGAGGCAGTCAATATCTTCTTTGAAAACTCATTGCTTGTAGGTGGCCTTCCGTTCAACGTCCGGCTTCCCAGATATAACAGGGAGACAGAGGCTGCCATACAGGAGGCAAGGGATATTATGTCCGGCAAGATACCTTCAAAATCTTATCATTCCGCGCAGGAACTGGGTGATGAATTAGATGGTGAATTACCGAAACGAGAATATTTCTAGCCAGTGGCTGAAAACATGGTCTGATTTCACATTCAGAAGGAGAAGTAGTTATGGCGCTTGAATTATTGATAAATGAGGCAAAGGGAATGTCAGATGTAACATTAATGGAAGTCGTTCATTACATGCGCTATTTAAAGATTGCCGCAGGCAATAAACCAGAAACAGTTGCTACAGATAATCCAAAAAAGAAATACAGAACCGGAGGGAAATATCAAGGAAAAGGCTGGATGTCAGATGATTTTGACGCTCCGATGGACGATTTTAAGGAGTATATGTAATGCTGTTACTGGATACGCATACCTTTTACTGGTTTATTTGTGGTGATGACAGGCTGTCAAAAACAGCTAAAGAAGCGATTGAAGAAGAAGAAATCGTATTTGTCAG
>CADBQK010000506.1 GCA_902796775.1 uncultured Lachnospiraceae bacterium | reverse complement strand
CTGCTTGTCCGGATTGTCCATGCGCTCTTTGAAGCGCCTTTCCTGCTCATCCTTGTCAATGTGCATCCAGAACTTCAGGATGACAGCCCCATGATCATACAGGTCATGTTCCATCTGGTTGATCTCATTGTAAGCCCGTTTCCATTCATCATCACTGCAGAAATGTTCGATCCTCTCGACCATGACACGGCCGTACCAGGTCCTGTCAAAGATTGCGACATGGCCGTCTTTGGGCATTCTCTGGCAGAAACGCCACAGATAATGATGCTGCTTCTCGATATCATTCGGAGAAGATGTAGGCACTACTTCATACCCGCGCGGATCCATTGTCTCAGTCAGACGCTTGATCGCGCCGCCTTTACCGGAAGCATCCCAGCCTTCCAGTGCAATTACGACAGGGATCCTGCGTCTGTAAAGCTCACTGTGAAGCAGCCGGATCTCCTCCTGGAGCTCCTTCAGCCTCTTTTTATAAGCAGATTTACTGATATCCTTCTTCAGGTCCACACCTGCAAGGATAGACGTTGTCAGATCCGGACTGCCTGCTGCTTCTGGCTTCGCTGAAGCCGGAGACAGTGCGGTATCCTGCCCTGCGCCGGCAGCCTCCTGTGCAGACATCCTGCCCAGAACCCCTTCCAGGATATCCGATGCCAGGGTCATGGCCTTGACCGCTCCATAGCGCCAGTCACTGGTTTCAATGATATGCCATGGAGCAAAGGGCACATCGGTCGTTTCGATCATCCGGTCATATAAGGAAAGGATCCGGTCATAGTTTTTGTGATGTTCCCAGTCCTTCTCATCTACTCGCCATTTTGTCTCGGGCATGGACTCCAGTTTTTCGAAACGTTTCTTTTGTTCATCTGCAGAAATGTGCAGGAAAAACTTGATGATCAGTGTCCCGTCCGCCGCGAGCTGCTCCTCAAAAGACAGGATCTGCTGATACAGACGGCCTATGACAGCTTCATCTGCCTGTCCATCCAGAAAACGGGAAATTGCCTCACCGTACCAGGCTGTATCAAAGATATGCAGCCGTCCTTTTTCCGGCGTCCGTGTCCAGTATTTCCACATAAAGGGATGCATACGCTCATCCTCACCGCCCTTCGGGACGGTAAAAACTTTAAATCCGCGCGGATCCAGAGGCTGGATAAAACGGCCGATCATCATTCCCTTACCGGAAGCGTCCCAGCCCTCCACCACGATGATAATGGGCAGGGAGGAGGCCTTTGCCTCTCTCTGCAGACGGGCCAGACGAAGGGACAATCCTTCCATGGCCTTTTTATATTCCTTTTTCCCAAGTTTTCTGTTCAGGTCAATACTGCTCAGCATAAGCTCTCCTGTATGGTGCAGTCATAAATGTCTGCATCATATTCCCTTTCTTTTTTTAACCGTGCCCTCCTGCAGTGCAGATGCTGCAGAAAATTTTTAACATTATTTCAAACCGAACGAGCGGTACCGCCCGTACATGACAAGATACCGCTCGTCCGTAATAAAAGCATCTCAATACTTACTTAGGTCTCCTGAAGATTTTCATGATAGATCTGTGCCAGTCCGCCATGAGAAGTCTCTCTGTATTTTTCATCCATATCCAGGCCTGTCCGGTACATGGTTGCTACCACTTCATCAAAGGAGATCCTTCTGGTGGCATACAGGAAACGGGAAAGGTTGACAGCACTGAGTGCACGCATCGCTGCTACCGCATTCCTCTCGATACATGGGATCTGTACCAGGCCATTCACCGGATCACAAGTCAGACCGAGGTTATGCTCCATAGCGATCTCAGCTGCATATTCGATCTCGTCGATACTCAGGCCCTGGAGCGTAGCCACTGCTGCTGCAGCCATGGAACAGGCACTCCCGATCTCTGCCTGGCATCCGCACTCAGCACCGGAAATACTGGCGTTGGTACGGATAACATTCCCGACCAGTCCAGCTACAGCCAGTGCATCCAGAATCTCGTCCTCAGAGAATCCACGGTCATGCTGCATATAGTACAGGATCGCCGGAAGGACTCCGCAGCTTCCGCAGGTCGGAGCCGTAACAACAATGTTCTCAGAAGCATTCTCCTCACTGACGGCATATGCGTAAGCCGCAATGATCCTGTTCATGGCAACGTCTGTATTTTCGTTGTGACAGCGTTTCTCGTAAAGATATTTGGCTTTCCGTGTCAGCTTGAGACCTCCGGGCAGAATCCCGTCGGCTTTCAGTCCGCGCTCAACTGAATCCTGCATGGCACGCCAGATCTTTTTCAGGTATTCCCGGAGCTTTGCACCCTCCAGAATATAAATCAGCTGCAGAATGCTGATGTTTTCCTGATTGCACAGAGTCACGATCTCTGAAAAGTTCTTCTGCGGATAAACCTCGATATCTTCCGGGGAAAACTCGTTCTCGATGCGGATGGATCCTCCACCGATACTGAAAATACGGGTGGAAGCGATCTCCTTCCCATCCTTGAACGCCTTGAAAAGCATCGTATTCGGATGCGGAAGATCGGACTCTTTTACCTCTGTATTGAATACGATCTCGGCACCGGGCAAGCCCTCCCGGATCGCCTTTCCTGTGCCGTGACCTTCGCCGGTAAAGGCAAGGGATCCATACAGGGTAACCTGATAGGAATCTGCATCCGGGTAGCGGTTCCCAAAGGTCTGCGCAGCATGGAAGGGGCCGACAGTATGGGAACTGGAAGGTCCGTTACCGATCTTATATACACTGGAAATACTTTTCATAGCGGCAGCTCCTTCCCTTGCTTTTTCCACTCAAGAAATTCAGCTGTAGCGGTAAAGATGACATCGCCGGAAGAGTTGAGTGCTGTTTCCATGGAATCCTGGATGACACTGACGATAAAACCGACACCGACGATCTGCATAGCTACATCATTGGAAATACCAAAGAGTGAACATCCCAGAGGAACGAGCAGGAGGGAACCTCCGGCTACACCGGATGTACCGCAGGCTGAGAAAGAAGCGACTATACTCAGCAGGATAGCCATCGGAAGAGTGATCTTTGCTCCGGCCGTATTCGCGGCAGCCATGGCAAATGTCGTGATAACTGCTGCAGCGCCGTCCATGTTGATGGTAGAACCCAGGGGGATCGATACAGAATACATGTCTTCATCCAGCCCCAGTTCCTTGCACAGCTCCATGTTTACAGGAATGTTTGCTGCAGAGCTTCTGGTAAAGAAAGCAGTCACACCGCTCTGGCGGATGCACTTGAAGATCAGAGGATAAGGATTGTGGCGCAGCGTAATCCCCACGATCAGAGGATTAACGACCAGTGCCACGATCAGCATACTCGTTACCAGGACAAGGACCAGCTCTCCATAGGTCGTGAAGATCTCCAGACCGCTGGAAGAAACAGCATCAAATACAAGACCGAGGATACCGAAAGG
>CADBQK010000505.1 GCA_902796775.1 uncultured Lachnospiraceae bacterium | reverse complement strand
TTGCGTATCAATTTCACGCGTGCGTATTGTAAACGCAGGCAAAGGTAGTACTCCATTTAACACATCATACACATGCGGCGAACTTCCCTGAAACTTCTCTTTTTTTAGACGCGCTATTCCAGGCCATTGCATGTTTCCTTCTGATTTAGATAGACGAGTCACAATTCCATCTTTTACTATTGCTTTTACTGGTTCAGCAGTTTTTATCTCAGAAACCCCAAGCACCTCAACTTCACCAGATAAAAAAGCTACAAAATCATTGGGATTTACTAAAATATCTCCATCTAATGATAGGATATAGTCTCTTGCAGCGACCATGCCTTTCCGCAAACTATCCGCAACTCCAGATGTTTCAAATTCATAGTTGAACGCAAACATAATGTCTTTCCTGTACTCTTTGACTACATTAATCAATTTTTCTGCTTGAAAGCCAACAACAATACGAATATCATCAAAATCTCTTAACAACTCGAGTTGACGCAAAATAAGCGGAATACCATCAATATCAACTAATGCTTTCGTAGTACCTATTCCAAGTCTAGTCCCCATACCTGCTGCACAGATAATCACAGTTGTTTGGTTAGGTTTTAGTTTGTCCACGTAATCTCCTCCCTAAAGCAATCCCCGCAAAAACTCTGCACAACGTTCATCGTCATAAAATGCAAAATCACAACTCCGAAGAAGAGCTGGGGCTATCTCCCTAACGCCGCCAAAACCAATACCAATATCCGCCATACGGCACATTCCGGCATCATTGTCTCCATCTCCTATTGCAACCATCGGCTGAACAAATTGTTTTACAGTCAATTCCTTGTCTACAACTGAAACAACCTTAGAAATATGATCGCAAACAACATCTGCTTTAGAACAATAGGTATGATCTGCCATGCCAAGTTTCATCATTAAACCACTTATCCAAATATCCAAGTTTCCTGTTACAACATAGCATCGATCACGATTTTCCATAATAAACTGCGCTATAGCATTGTTAAGAGGAATCTCTGAAACAATATTGTTTACTTCTTGAACCGATATATCAGATAATATCTTCACCCGTCGCAGAAAACTAGTTCGAAAAGGAATCTCTCCTCGCATAGTAGCTTCTGTCAATTTGCGCATTTCATCAAGTTTATTAATTTTCAAAGATATTTCTGGCAGTACCTCTTTGCGAGTTATGGTCGAGTCCATATCAAAAAGGAATATATAATCTGACATTGCTGATCTCCCGCCAAATCTCAATAATTTAATAGAACTTGAATGTATCCTTTAATGTTAACCACTTCTGATCTTTATCGCTCAAGTTGAGTGGAACACCGTCAACAGTATACCCTTTCGCATCTGCAATGCCTTTATATTCGCCCTTTATCTTCGGCCACATTATTCCAATTTCCGGATCATTCCAAGCCACTCCTCCCTCATCGTTCGGGTGGTAGAAATCATCCACGAGATAACAAAACTCAGCAATGTCTGAAAGCACAAGAAACCCATGTGCAAAACCACGAGGAACCAAGAATTGATGTTTGTTCTCCTCTGTTAGTAGTTCCCCGTGCCATTTGCCGTAGGTATCGCTATTATTTCTCAAATCTACAACCACGTCAAAGACTTCACCCTTGATTACACGAACGAGCTTCGTCTGTGGAAATTGCTTCTGAAAATGAAGGCCACGCAGGACGCCTTTGGTGGACATTGACTGATTATGCTGAACGAAAACATAATTGAATCCAGCCGCTTCCATATCATTCTGATTGTAGGTTTCCATGAAGTAACCACGACTATCGCCATAAACAGTTGGTGTGATCAGGCACAAATCTTTAATCCCATCCAGGTCTTTCTTCACATCCATCTTACCCATTTTTCAATCCTGCCTCCGCAATATATCGTCTCACCGCGTCTTTCCATACAGGGAGTGGTCGGAAACCGGCATCGACCAGCTTGCTCTTATCAAGACGGGAGTTTTCCGGTCTCGCGGCTTTGCTTAGCCCATATTCCTGTGTTGATACTCTTACAACCTTTGTATTCATCCCAGCTACCCTATAGCTTTCCTCCGCCAGATCTGCCCAGGAAATATAGCCACCCTCGTTGGTGGCATGGTAAAAACCATACTTTTCTGACTCAACCATGTCCACAAGAAGTCGGGCGAGATCCAGTGTGTATGTTGGTGTACCAATTTGGTCATTTACCACACGGACTGTATCGTGTGTCTTACCCACATTAATCATGGTCTTAATAAAGTTCTTCCCGTTCAGACCAAACACCCAAGCTATGCGTACAATGAAATATTTCTCCAGAGTTCTGCTTACAGCTAGTTCCCCATCCAGCTTACTGTGACCGTAGACGTTAAGCGGAGCAAAAGATTTATCATCCGGCTGCCACGGCTTTGAACCCTGCCCGTTGAACACATAATCAGTACTGATATAAACCATCTTCGCATCGATAGCCTTTGCGGCTACAGCCAGATTTTTCGTACCATCAGCGTTGATGGCATAGACTTTAGACTTGTTTTCATCATCTTCTGCTGCATCTACAGCTGTCCATGCCGCACAATGAACAATGACATCTGGTTTCAGCTTGCTTATCGTCTTTCCTACAGCATCTCTGTCCGTAATATCAAGCTGGATATAGCTGCACTCCGTTACAGGACTGCCATCAGCCACACCGCAATATTTCTCTGTAAGATCGGATCCATAGACCTGATAACCACGTTCCACTGCCTTATTCACAACATCATGTCCTAATTGTCCACCTACCCCTGTTACAAATACTTCCATAATCTCCGCTACCGCTTTCTATGACTTCACAGTTCCTTAGCGCCAGTTTATTGCCTGTTCTTATACATCTCAGCATAATATTG
>CADBQK010000504.1 GCA_902796775.1 uncultured Lachnospiraceae bacterium | reverse complement strand
CAATACCCATATTGACGGAAGATTTCATCGAGCTTTTGATTGAGTGAAATTCCGCGAGTTTTATAATATGCAAACATCTCACAGATCATAAAGGCAGCGTTAACGCCATCCTTATCCCGGACATAAGAGCCTGTCAGATAACCATATGATTCTTCAAACCCACAGATATAATCATGTTTATCGGGGAGCATACCGATCTGCTCACCGATGAACTTAAACCCGGTGAGGACATTAATGGTCTTTACCCCGTAATGGTCAGCTATCTTTTCCGCCAGATCCATGGTTACGATGGTTTTGATGAATACCGGATGGTCCGGCATTTTATGATGTTTCACACGCTGGGAACAGATAAAATCCAGGAGCAGAAGGCCAACTTCATTTCCGCTCAGGAGACTGTATTCATCACCGTCCTTTACCGCAATCCCGCAACGGTCACAGTCAGGATCTGTTGCGAGAAGCAGGTCAGCATTTGCATTTCTGCAGTATTGAAGACCCAGTTCCATTGCTTCACGGATTTCCGGATTAGGATAAGGGCAGGTTGGAAAATTACCATCCGGTTTTTCCTGTTCTTTCACCACTGTGATATTGGTAAAGCCGGATTCTTTTAATACCCTTGTCACCGGAATAAGACCGGTACCATTGAGCGGCGAATAGACAATGGATAGATCCCGGTCAATCTCATCGCCGTAAAGAACCGACTGATCTTTCACTTCACGGATAAAAGCAGAGAGAACAGATGGATCAACAAATCGGATTTTCTCTGTTCTGACAGCTTCATCATAATTCATCAATCTTATATCCGTGAATATATCGAGGTTTTCAATCTCAGTCAGAATTGCTTTTGCAGCTTCAGAAGTAATTTGGCACCCATCATTCCCATAAACTTTATAGCCGTTATATTTGGATGGATTATGGGAAGCAGTGATCATGACACCGGCATCGCAATGCAGTTCCCGCACAGCAAATGAAACCGTTGGGACAGGCAGAAGAGTCGACCAGAGCCAGACTTGAATTCCGTTTTCGACGAAAACAGAAGCCGCATTTTTTGCAAACACATCGGATTTGATCCGGCTGTCATAGCCGATCACAACGGATGCTCCCGGTTTCAGATAATTGGAGAGCCCCTGTGAAGCCTTTCTGACAGTATAGATATTCATCCTGTTGGTTCCAGCGCCGATTATTCCACGCAGGCCGCCGGTACCGAATGCCAGATCACGATAAAAAGCATCCTCTATTGCTGAGCTGTCCATTTCGCGCAACTCTTTCAGAAGATCTTCATCTTCCGTTACGTTCGCAAGCCATCGATCATATTCTGACTGAATATTCATCCTTTTCTGCCTTTCCAATCTGTTTATTCCAGACTTCTCCAGTATGCCAGAGAATCTGCCAGAATCTCCTGCATGGAATATTCCGGCAACCAGCCTGTGTGGGCAGTCAGCTTATCATGATTGCCACAGACAACCGGTGTGTCACTCGGACGCATGCGGGCAGGGTCCTGCTTTACCTGAATCTCCTTATTCGCCATGGAAAGCAGCAGATCCAAGACCTCCTGTGCAGTATGGGTACTGCCGGAGCTGACATTATAGATTTCTCCCGTTTGTCCTTTTTCCGCTATCAGCCGGCATGCTCTTGCAGCATCTCTGACATGGGTGAAATCTCTCGCACTCTCCAGATTTCCGACGGAGAGAAACTCTTTTTTTCCTGCCTCTACGTCTGCAATACCGGAAGCAAAATCGGAAATCATATAGCCCTTGCCCTGATATGGCCCACCGAGATTGAAAAGGCGGATCATGCAGATATTCATCCCATAGGCACGGTTATACAGCTGTGCAAAGCTCTCCTGGGCGGCCTTGGAGATGGCATATGGCGTAATCGGTTTAATGGGGATATCCTCCGTCACGTTTGCTCCACGCTTCTCCAGAGAACCGTATTCATCGGAAGAACCAACCGCAATCACGCGCATCTTCGGATTGACAGAGCGAACTGCCTCCAAAACGTTGATGAGGCCTATGGTATTGAGGGAGACAGTGAGCTGTGGCTTCTTCCAGGAAAGACCGACATTTGCCTGGCCAGCCATGTTGATCAGAATATCCGGGCAGGTATCTGCAATTACTTTATTCACCATTTCCGGATCCAGAATGTTCATGGCTGTGAAACCTTCTCCGCCTGCGAGACTGCAGCGGATCACCTCATAGCCGTGCTCCTCCAGCTCTCTGCTCAGATGGGTGCCGATGAAGCCCTCGCTGCCTGTAATCAGTGCCTTCATGCGATTCCGGCCTCCTTCTTTGCAAGCTGCAGATCATGCTCTGCCATGATCGCACAGAGCTGCTCATAGCTGGTTTTCTGAGGGTTCCAGCCAAGCTTCTCCTTTGCCTTGGTGGGATCACCCCAGAGATTCACCACATCTGTCGGGCGGTACCATTTGGGATTGACACAGACCAGCATCTTACCTGTCTTTTTGTCATAGCCCTTTTCATCCAGCCCACTGCCCTGCCATTCCAATTCAATTCCGTCATGGGCAAAGGCAAGGGTGGTGAATTCCCGCACGGTATGCTGGACACCGGTGGCAATGACATAGTCGTCCGGTTCATCCTGCTGCAGAATCAGCCACATGCACTCCACATAATCTTTGGCATACCCCCAGTCACGAAGAGAATCCAGATTGCCAAGTTCCAGATGATCCTGCAGGCCGCAGGCGATTCTGCCGGCCGCGAGTGTAATCTTCCTTGTGACGAAATTATCACCGCGACGTTCTGACTCGTGATTGAAGAGAATACCATTACAGGCGAACATTCCGTATGCTTCACGATATTCTTTGATCATCCAGAAGCCATACTGCTTCGCCACAGCATAGGGAGAATAAGGATGGAAAGGAGTCTTTTCATTTTGAGGGACTTCTTCCACTTTGCCATATAGCTCAGACGTGGAAGCCTGATAGATCCGGCAAGTTTTGTCCAGACCGGCAGTATGCACCGCTTCTAGGATACGGAGAACACCGAGGGCATCCACATCTCCTGTATATTCGGCAGCATCGAAGCTAACCTGCACATGGCTCTGGGCTGCCAGATTGTAGATTTCATCCGGCTTCACCTGCAGAATGATGCGGAGAATGCTGGAGGAATCAGCCAGATCACCCTCGTGGATGATAAGATTGCCCAAGATGTGATCGATACGGGATGTTGTGGATACCGATGCCCTCCGGACAATACCATGTACCTCATACTCTTTTTCCAACAGAAGCTCTGCCAGATAGGAACCATCCTGACCTGTAATACCTGTAATCAATGCTTTTTTCATGT
>CADBQK010000503.1 GCA_902796775.1 uncultured Lachnospiraceae bacterium | reverse complement strand
TGGGCGCACAACGAAACTCTTTCTCAGGAGGAACGGGATTTCTATCAGTATTACGCCACGATGATGGAGCCCTGGGATGGGCCGGCTTCCATCCTCTTTTCTGACGGGGATGTTATGGGCGCAATTCTGGACAGGAACGGGCTGCGTCCTTCCCGGTATTATGTGATGGATGACGGAAGGCTGATCCTTTCTTCAGAGGTCGGAGTACTGGATCTGGATGAAGCACATATCGTGAAGAAGGAACGCCTCCATCCCGGAAAGATCCTGCTGGTCGATACGAAGGAAAAAAGGATAATCTATGACGATGAGATCAAGGAGAAATACGCGAAGGCAAAGCCCTTTGGTGAGTGGCTGGACAGCCATCTCCTGCTTCTTTCGGAGCTGAAGATTCCCAACCGGAAGGTTCCCGCCCTTTCCGGGGATGAGCGGAAAAAACTGCAGAAAGCGTTTGGCTATACCTGGGAGAATTACCATGAAGGGATCCTGTCCATGGCACTGACAGGCACGGAACAGATCGGATCCATGGGCGTGGATACCCCGATTGCTGCGCTGTCAGGGCAATATCAGCCTCTGTTTTATTACTTCAAGCAGCTGTTTGCCCAGGTGACCAATCCGCCGATCGATGCACAGAGGGAAGAGATCGTTACATCCCGGACTGTGTATCTGGGGACAAATGGAAATCTGCTGGAGGAAAAGCCCCGGAACTGTCATGTGCTGAAGATTGAAAACCCGATCCTGAGCGATCTGGATCTTCTGAAAATTGAAGATCTTAAGAAGGACGGATTCTGTGTGGCGAAAGTCTCTACCCTGTTTTACAAGGGAACGCCGATGCAAAGGGTCCTGGACCATTTGTTTGTGGAAGTGGACAGGGCATACCGGCAGGGGACGAATATCCTGATCCTGTCGGACCGGGGTGTAGACGAAAACCATGTTGCGATCCCTTCTCTGCTTGCCGTTGCGGCAGTCCATAAGCATCTGGTTGACACCAAGAAATGTACGGCTATGTCTCTGATCCTGGAGTCCGGAGAGCCGCGCGAGGTTCATCATTTTGCAACTTTACTAGGATACGGCGCGTCTGCCGTAAATCCTTATCTGGCACATGCTACGATTGCCCAGCTGGTCCGGGAGGAGCTGCTGGATAAAGATTACTACGCCGCAGTGGATGATTATGATAAAGCAGTTTTGTTCGGCATTGTCAAGATTGCGTCCAAGATGGGGATTTCCACGATCCAGTCCTATCAGGGCAGTAAGATTTTTGAAGCGATTGGGATTTCGGAGGAAGTGATCCGTGACTATTTTGACGGGACCATCAGCCGGGTCGGCGGCATTACTCTGGAAGATATCGGCCGGGCCTGCGATGACCAGCACAGCAGGGCTTTTGATCTGCTGGGGCTGCCCGTGGACCTGGAGCTCACATCGTCCGGACGGCATAAGGCCAGGAGCCAGGGGGAGCACCATCGGTACAATCCGCAGACGATCCACATGCTTCAGTGTGCAGTCCGTGAAGGGGATTACGGTAAGTTTAAGCAGTATACAGAGATGGTTGATGCAGAGCAGACCGGATATCTGAGAAGCCTGCTGGAGTTTAAAACGCCGAAGGATGCTGCAGAGCTGCCGCTTTCAGAGGTCGAAAGCGAAGAAAGCATCGTCCGAAGATTTAAAACCGGAGCCATGTCATATGGTTCTATTTCAGAGGAAGCCCACGAAACACTGGCGATTGCCATGAATCATCTGCACGGTAAATCCAACAGCGGGGAAGGCGGGGAGAGTGAAGAGAGGCTGCTTTCTGCCGGTACGGATGATGACCGCAGCTCAGCGATCAAGCAGGTTGCCAGCGGACGTTTTGGGGTGACGAGCCGCTATCTGGTGAGTGCCCGTGAGATCCAGATCAAGATGGCACAGGGGGCAAAACCCGGAGAGGGCGGGCATCTGCCCGGACGGAAAGTCTATCCCTGGATCGCGAAGACCAGGCACTCCACCCCAGGCGTCAGCCTGATTTCACCGCCCCCACATCACGATATTTATTCGATCGAAGATCTGGCACAGCTGATCTACGATCTGAAAAATGCAAATAAAAATGCCCGGATCTCTGTCAAGCTGGTCTCTGAGGCGGGCGTAGGAACTGTAGCAGCCGGTGTGGCCAAGGCAGGGGCCGGCGTGGTCCTGATCTCCGGATATGACGGAGGTACCGGGGCTGCGCCTGTATCCTCCATCCACAATGCCGGGCTTCCCTGGGAACTGGGACTGGCAGAGACCCACCAGACACTGATTGCCAATGGACTCCGGAACCAGGTCATGATCGAGACAGATGGGAAACTGATGAGCGGACGGGATGTTGCCATTGCGGCGATACTGGGTGCGGAAGAGTTCGGATTTGCTACTGCTCCGCTGATTACCATGGGATGTGTTATGATGCGGCAGTGCCAGGCAGATACCTGCCCGCAGGGGATTGCTACCCAGAATCCTCAGCTGCGCAGACGCTTTGCCGGAAAGCCTGAATACGTAGAAAACTTCATGCTGTTTATTGCAAGGCAGCTTCGGGAGATCATGGCATCTCTCGGTATTCGGTCAGTGGAAGAGCTTGTTGGCAGGACAGACCTGCTGAAGGTGAGAGAGGGACTCACAGAGAAGGAGCAGCGCCTGGATCTGTCAAGGGTCCTGATGGATATGTCAGGGACAGACAGGAAACTGGGTGTTTTCCATCCGGAATATCTGTATGATTTTAAACTGGAAAAGACGAAGGACGAAGAAATCCTGCTTGCCTGCGATGATATCTACCGTGCCGTGGATGGTGATGGAAAGGCAGAAATCTCCGTGCAGCTGCGGAATACGGACAGGACCTTCGGTACACTGCTGGGTGCTGAGATAACCAGAAGGCATCCGGAGGGGCTGGCAGAGGATACGGTTACAGTCCA
>CADBQK010000502.1 GCA_902796775.1 uncultured Lachnospiraceae bacterium | reverse complement strand
TTGGATCCAGCTTGTCGATCTTTGGTTTTTCTTCCCTTTTTAGGACACTGTACAGCTTGTCGAATGATCCCTGCTGGTATCTCTTGCACTGTACAACTATACGCTTTTTATCGTCGCAAAGATCAATACCATCATCTTGACCCGGTCCATACCTGTTCAGACTACAGCCAAGCAACCTTTCCATGACATCTTTGGCAAGTGCTTCGAACTCGGTGGGGTCGAGATTCCTGAAATTATAGTAAGCCATTTTATTCTTCCTCTGCAGTACGTTTTATGCTCAATGCCATTATTATATAATTCGATTTACTGTGCTATATATGCATGAAATGAAGCTACGTAAGCTATGGAAAGGGTGTTTACGAATATCCTTCCCTTGGATAGTAACAACATTCAGGAATTACCCAGAAGATGTTAATAGACGAAACGTATAGATTTAAATACTGTAAATGCCGTTTCGCTTTAATTTCCGACTGTAATGAACAGCATTTCTTCCCATTTTGCATAAATCAGCACATCCCTATTCCTGACATTTCAAGATACCCTATGGGGCCAAAAATGACTATTCAGTTCTCAACATCCTTCGGGGACAGCAGTTCATTTTCATTTCTTGGGCAAGCAACAAGGTCTTGATTATTTGTTCCTCTCCAACGCTGTTAAGCGCTCTATATCCTTGCTCCTGCCGCTCTCAGCAGCTCTTTGTCTTTTTCATCAATAATTGCACTTTCGAAATTAGCTCCGCTCAGATTGATATGAATGATTATGGCATACTTTCCAATTTCTCGGTAATGCTCCAGATTCCATATCCGCACCGTACCGTCTTCTGCACTACTTGCAAGCACGCCCCCACCGGGGCTAAAGGCTACGCTGTTAATACAGCCCGCATGACCCTCCAGCATACGACTCTCATTACTCTCAAAATCCCAGATTCGTACCAAACCATCTGTTGTTCCGATTGCAAGCTGCTTCCCGTTGGGGCTGAAAGATACGCTCCTGCACCAACTTGTAGGTAGCACGAGACCCTCACGACTTTCAAGATTCCCGATTTGTCCCGAACCATCTGTTGTGTCGATTGAAAATTGCTTCTCGCTGGGGTTGAAAGATACAATACCGCGCTCACTTATATAGCTTTCTGGCACACGGCTCTCACCATTCTCACCACTTTCAAGATTCCATATCCATACTTCACCATTAAACGTACCACCCACTAGTTTTCTCCTATTAGGACAGAAAGCTATGCAGTAGACCATAACCCATGCCGCAATACCATCCAACTCGCGATTCTCCCCGTTCTCAAGGTCCCATATCCGCACTTTGAAATCCTCTGCACAGCTTGCTACCGACCACCTACCGGAGCCGAAGGCAACGTTGAAGACCCTGCCTTTATGACCTTCCAGTACGCGGCTCTCTCCGCTCGAAAAATCCCAGATTCGCACCATTCGGTCATCTGAACCGCTTACCAGCCGCTTCCCATCAGGGCTGAACGCTATGCTATTAACCCCGCCTTTATGACCTTCCAATACGCGGTTCTCTCCGCCATCAAGATCCCAGACCCGCACCGTCCTGTCATTTGCGCCACTTACCACATGCCTTCCATCAGGGCTGAAAGCCACACAATTGACCCAGCTTGTATGCCCCTCCAGCACGCGGCTCTCTCCGCTCTCCAGATTCCATATCCTCACAGTCCTATCAATTATAGCACCTGCAAGTCTACTCCCATCGGGGCTGAAGGCTACGCTGTTGACCCCTCGGCCTGCATGGCCTTCCAAAATGTGGCACTGCCTGCTCTCAAGATCCCAGACCCGCACTGTAGCATCACATACGCCACCTGCAAGCCTCCTCCCATCGGGGCTGAAGGCTACGCTGTTGACCCAGCAGTCATGCTCCTGCACGTAACTCTCCCCGCCCTCAGGGTCCCACATCCGTACCGTACCATCGGATGAACAACCTGCAAGTTGCCTCCCGTCGGGGCTGAAGGCCACACTGAAGATCTTACCTGCATGGTCTTCCAGCACACGTCTCTGTCCGCTTTCAACATCCCAGATTCCCACCGTTCCGTCATATGTGCCACCTGCAAGCTGTCTCCCATCGGGGCTGAAGGCTACACTGCTGACCCCGCCTTTACAGCTTTCCAGCACGCGGCTCTCCCCGCTCGAAAAATCCCAGACATGCACCGTACCGTCAGACGCGCCTCTTGCGAGTTGTCTCCCATCGGGGCTGAAGACTACACTGCTGACCCCGCCTGTATGGCCTTCCAGCACGCGGCTCTCTCCGCTCGAAAAATCCCAGACACGCACCGTTCCGTCATTTGTGCCACTTGCAAGCAGTCCCCCATCGGGGCTGAAGGCTACACTGCTGACCCTGCCTGTATGGCTTTCCAGCACGCGGCTCTCTCCGTTCTCCAGATCCCATATCCTCACAGTCCTGTCTTTTGAACCGCTTGCAAGTCTCCTCCCATCAGGGCTGAAAGCCACACAATTGACCCCGTCTGTATGACTTTTCAGCACGAAGCTCTCTCCGCTCTCCAGATTCCATATCCTCACAGTCCTGTCTTTTGAACCGCTTGCGAGTCTCCTCCCATCAGGGCTGAAAGCTACACTGAAGACGTCCTGAAAATGTCCTTTCGCCGAAAGGCAGTCAATAGATATTTTCGTACTGTGTAATTTATCCTTGTCTCCGGGCAGAGGGCATATGTCAAGCCTTTTCGATAAAAGCCTATGCAGATTTGTCTTTGACAAGTCAATACCACTGAAATCCAGTTCCCGATAATCATAGTTCCTCTGACGGCCGATGAGATCCAAGAGGACGAAGGTGATATGTCCGTCTTCAGGCTCTTCCTTTCGGTGCTTGTCCCATATAGATACAAGTTCCCAGTCAGAAAGATGCTCCGCCATGTAATCTTTCATATAATGATTAGCCTGATTGAGTATTGCTTTTTTCTCTTTTGCGTCGCCTGCTTTAGGTAGACAGGAGCAAATAAAAAGCGCGGCAAGGGCATCGCGGAAGTTCTGGTGCATCAGGAAACAGACGTAGTCTATGTCATCTTCTCTTTCGCATCCTTCTTTGCATATTTCCTGTTCCTGAAATAACGCCATATTTTCAATAAGGATCCTCGCATAAGCTTCCATGTACTCTATCTGGAACAGGTCTTCCTTATGGTATGGGTCATACTTTCGGTAGAGTTTAGGAATCTGCCTGTCCAACATGTCCTGATGGGCAGTATAGAAAATCAGGGCATCCCGAATGAGTTCATGAAAATCTTCTCTCTTTATATAGAACTTATTCTGCCGACTCATTTGGTTGCAGATATACGGCGCTATCGCAAGAATCGCCGCAGCATACTGCGTTTTGGAATAGGTGGAATCGACCTTTTTAATGTAGCGGAACAGTTCCATCTGCAGGTAGTCCCATATGATGTGGGCAGCATTATCCGGCTCCTTCCATTCCAGGATTGAAGCTATGGCAGCTCGATTCGCCACTTCTCTTACTTTTTCAATCTGCGTGTACATGGCCAGCATCAGGGGGACATTGATGACATCCCAGATCCTGTCTTTCTGCCCGGGAAGCTGTTCCTCCGCTATGCCCGCAGACAGAAGGAAAGACCTTACTGTATCGTATGGCAGGGGCTGGAGCCGGTATTTTGAAAAATCGTCTTCCAAGAAGAATCCCAGCCTTGACGTCGTGATGATCTGAATCCCCGGTCTTTCCATCCACTCCCTGATATATTGTTCTGCTTTTTTCTTAAAATCGTCAGGGATCTCATTAAATCCGTCTAATAGTAAAAGCAGGCCGGGATGTCCCTCGGACGCTCGGTTTGCCAGATCTATACAGCGCTCATAATTGTCAGATCCAATCTTTTCCTTTATGTAACGGTTCAGGTCCCCCTCATATGTATCCAGTCTCTGGAGAGGGACATAGATCACAGGAATCCCAAGTTTTTCGAACCAGTCCTCCATCGGCAGCGTCAGCATGGCGACAGTCTTACCGATACCGCCTTCACCGACAAGCAATATGTGCCTGCGGTCTTCACGTTTCCAGCTGTCGGAAATCATGTCCCGTATTGCCCTCGCGTCTTCTTTTTC
>CADBQK010000501.1 GCA_902796775.1 uncultured Lachnospiraceae bacterium | reverse complement strand
TTATAAGGAAGATTCGTCGGACAACCACCGCCTGGAAGGCGCGCAGTTCGGCCTGTACAAGAGCGACGGATCTGAGGTCGGGAAGTACTGGACCAACTATGAAGGATGCATCTTTGTAGGCGGCCTGCCGTATGGCGACTACTACTTCCGCGAGATCTCCGCGCCGGCGGGCTATGACAGAACGGAAGATCTGTTCCGGTTCACGATCTCCTCGTCGAATACGAAGGCGGTGACGATCGTAGCGAAGAACAGCAAGCATCATGAGGAGAAGCGCAAAGAGGAGAAGAAGGAAGAGAAGAAAGAAGAAGCAGCAGTTGTGATCAACCAGGGCGGCACTGGTTCAAAGAGCACCGGGGATGATTCCAACATGGTTGCAGCCGGAGCGGTGGCAGGAGTATCGCTCGCAGGAATTGCGGCATGGCTCGTCGCCTGGTTCCGGAAAAAGAAGAAGAAAGACGACGCGGCGTAAACCGCAGTAACTTCCGAAAGGCGCTGTGATGGCGCGGGTGAAAAGGCTTTTCACAGGTAACAAGAGGATCCCTGGCCGGGCAACTGGTCAGGGATCTTTCAGTACGAGCAAAAACTGCAGCAGCTCATTGACCGGCGATAGCGCAAACGCTATCATAACTGTGAGCAGGCCATAAGGAGTGATGGCATGTATCCGGATGAGCCTGTATGATGCTTGTACCACCAAAAGAAAGATATGTTACGGCAGCCTGTAACTGAACACAGAGGTGACTATGAATAATGAAATCATTCTGTTTGAAACAGAAGATAAGAGTATTACTTTGCCTGTACAGGTAAGTACGGATACGGTTTGGTTAAATCGAAGCCAGCTTGCCGAACTTTTTGGCAGAGATATTAAAACGATAGGCAAGCATATTGGCAATGCACTGAAGGAAGAATTGGAAGAATCCGAGGTGGTCGCAAAATTTGCGACTACCACTCCACATGGTGCAATATAAGGCAAAACGCAGACCCATCTTACTGAGTACTATAATCTCGATATGATTATTTCGGTCGGCTATCGTGTCAAGTCAAAACGTGGCGTGGAATTTCGTCGTTGGGCAAACAAAGTATTGAAGCAGTATGTCATGCAGGGATATGCGGTCAATCAAAAACGCCTTAATGATCTGGGCGATGTCGTAAGACTGCTGAAACGAACTGAGAGTTCATTGGATGCAAAGCAGGTATTGACCGTTGTTGAAAAATTCAGTACAGCTCTCGATTTGCTGGATTCCTATGACCACCAGACGCTGAAACGCCCAAAGGGTAATGCATCTACATATGTTCTGACATATGAGGAGTGCATAAACGTGATCGATAGGAGGAATAATGGTCATGAACCGGAATGAATACGCAGATCAAGTAAAATCAACAGACCCTGAAGCTTATCAGCTTCTTGATGAGGCGAAAGCGGAAGCGGCCATTATTTCGGCTATGATCCAGCAGCGGAATGCACTTGGCCTCAGCCAGAGAGACCTTGCTTCTATGTGTGAGATTCCTCAATCGTCTGTTGCCAGAATCGAGTCCTGTAAAACAACCCCCAAACTGGATACTATTCTCAAGATCTTTAAACATTTGGGATTAGCAGTTACGGTGGCGCCGATTCAACCTGCCAAACCGCAGTAACTTCCGCCAGGCGCTGTGATGGCGCGGGTGAAAAGGCTTTTCACAGGTAAAAAGAGATCCCTGGCCGGGCAACTGGTCAGGGATCTACGATCAACTGGACACTGAGATCGCCAAGGAGTAAGCTCACACATACTCGATTGGAAGTGCATCTACGTTTTCAGTTATTGGTATACGATGCTCTGACAGACATATTACTGCACCTTTGCCGATTTGCTTTCCGGAGATCCTGGAAAGAACACTGAAATTCTTGATCCAGTCCTTGCTCACATTTCCGGATTTCTTAATTTCTATAGGATAGATAGTGTTTCCGTCTTCTATGATAAGGTCAATTTCCTTCTTATCTTTGTCGCGATAATAATAAATGCCATCGGTTGCCTTGCCCGAGTTACTATAGCTTTTTAGGATTTCGGATACAACGAATGTCTCAAATATACTGCCGGACATAGCACCGTTTCTAAGGACTTCCGGGTTGCTCCATCCTGTCAGATAACACAGAAGGCCTGTATCCATAAAGAAGATTTTAGGCGTTTTAATGACACGTTTGATAAGATTGTTCTGATATGTATGGATGATACGGATGAGGCCTGAGGCAGCTATTACCGACACCCAGCTCTGCGCTGTTTTTATGTCGATCCCAACCTCGTTAGCCAGCTCCTGATAAACGATAAGTTCACCGGATCTTGCAGCCAGACATGTAAGGAAATTTCGAAATTTTATGGTTGTTGATTTGCCAACTTGTCTCGCTCCTGTGAGAAGAATTACCTTGGTCTGATGTTCCGCCTTGATCAGCGTTTGTTCTATTGCTCTGTGAAGATACATACCTGGTCCTCCTGACTAAAATGGAATTCAATTCCATTATGGACGAAATGCGATGCGCTTGTGAAATCATTCATGTTAAGACGCGGTGAAAACACCAGGCACGGTGATGGCACGGGTGAAAAGGCTTTTCACAAGTAACATGGGGATCCCCAGCTGGCAAACCGGCTGGGGGTCTTTCTAAATTAGGTAAATTCAGGAATTCAGAAATTCGGGAATTCATACGTCACCCGCGTGGATTATTTCCAGTTCGCGCTTATATAATAATGAAAAATCAGGTCGAAGACGGAGGAAGGTGCGGATCTCATCCTTGAAAAGCAGGGAGAGCTCGCTGCCGCGCTCAGAAATGAAGGAACGCGGCGCACGAACCCGAAAGTCAGGCAGCTTTATGAGGATATGGCGTATATTACCGATGGAGCTGCTTAATATCCATTATAATATATGCATGGAGGAGCGATAACCCTCGGGGAAAGAACGGGAGAGAGAAGATGGAAAAGTTAAAGAGATCATTGCTTCTGTCGCTGCTCATCGCGGCTGCGGTGTGCCTGATGGGTGCAGGGAGGAACAGGGACGGAGACGGGCGGA
>CADBQK010000500.1 GCA_902796775.1 uncultured Lachnospiraceae bacterium | reverse complement strand
CGATCCAGCTTATCGTAAGGATGCAGGTGTATACGGTCAGGGTCATGACGGGACCGTTTAAAACAACCTTGCCCTCTGCCTTGCAGAAGATATCGTATATTGCCTTCGAAGCCTTTTTGAATCTGGAGATCTGTTCATCCTCGCGGACGTATGCTTTTACGACACGGATGGCGGAAACGTTCTCCTGAACAGATTCATTCAGCTCATCGTATTTCGGAAAAGCCTGTCTGAAAATTTTGGTAGCACTCATCATAATGAAAATAAGGAAGATGGCGAGTATGATGACTGCGATCAGATAGATCCTTGCAATACGGGCATTAATGTAGAAAGCCATGCACATTGCGGCGATAAGGCTTGCAGGTGCACGCATGGCCATTCTCAGGATCATCTGGTACGAATTCTGGATATTCGTTACATCTGTTGTGAGTCTGGTGATGAGACTTGAAGTTGAGAATCTGTCAATATTGGAAAAAGAGAAGGTCTGTATGTTTTCATACATTGACTTTCTGAGATTTCTGGCAAGTCCGGTGGATGCAACCGCACCGAATCTTCCGCCAAGGATACCGCCTATAAAACCTATGATCGCGGCTATTACCATGAAGAGTCCGATCTTCATGATGTGGTTCATGTTTCCGGCATATACGCCGTCGTCGATTATTGAAGCCATAAGGTAAGGCACCACCATCTCCATGGCTACCTCAAGTATCATGCATAGAGGTGTCAGGACGGAAGGAAGAGTGTACTCTTTGACCTCTGAAAGTATCTTTTTGACCATATTGCTCCATTCTAAGGATTATCGTTTCCTTAATTCATAAAACACTCTAACTATTTTATTATATATTATGGATGGTTCAAGTCAACCGATTACTATGAGGGTATTTTATGGTTAATGTACCTGTTTTTCCGATTGCTATACCAGTATTATCTTCCAAATCATCTGTTCGGATGCCTGTACATACTGGTATTTTCGACAGCCGTTTGCATACAAAATGGCGGGAAATTCTTCCCGCCACAGCTGATTTAAAGACAACTTTTAGTTTGCCTTGGAATCTGTTTCTGATGTCACTATAAAAGGCAAACCTTAAATGAACCTTAAAGGAAATATTTTTAACTGGGCGATAATGATCATATTGTGATGTGATCCTGGTTAAGGAGCATTTGAAAAAGTAATTGTGGTACAATATCCGTATAACTGATGTGACATTTGTGATGCTTTTACAGGAGGCGGTTATGAGGTATTCCGATATTGCATTGCTCTGGAAAAATAGTCTTGAAAAGGAGGATCCTTTGTATGCGGAACTTGAGGCTATCAGTGATGAATCAGATCTTGAAGACAGGTTCTATAAGGATCTTTCTTTTGGTACAGCCGGGCTTCGCGGAAAAATAGGCGTAGGAACAAACCGGATGAATCGATTCACTGTTGGACGTGCAGCACAGGGAATTGCTGATTATATTAAGAAATCCGGTGAAGATGCATGTGACATTGGAGTGGTAATAGCACATGATCCCAGGCATTTTTCATCCGAATTTTCACGTATGACGGCTGTGATTCTTGCAACAAACGGAATCAAAGCATATACATTTCCTTCACTTCGTCCGACTCCTGAACTTGCTTATATGGTAAGACATCTGAAATGTATTGCAGGAATCAATATAACTGCATCACATAATCCCAGAGAATATAACGGATTCAAGGCATATTGGACAGATGGGTGTCAGGTGAGCTCATCGGTTGCCGATGGCATGACAGAATGTATTGAAGCTGTTGATTATTTTTCCGGAATAAAGGGAATAACCGCGCTGGATGTCAGACTTGATGAAGCATATGAAATGTATGTTTCGCAAGATAAGATAATCGTTCTTTCAGAGGAATATGACAGAAAATACATTAAGAGAGTAGAGGGGCTGGCAATACACAAAGAAGGTGAATTGGATCTTTCCATACCGATAGTCTACACTCCTCTTAACGGGGCAGGAAGCATCCCGTTTATGACAGTTATGTCAGAAAGAGGCTTTACCAATATCAGTATAGTGGAAGAACAGAAAGACCCGGATCCTGATTTTACGACGGTTGGGTATCCTAATCCTGAAGATCCGAAAGCCTTTAAGCTGTCAGAGGAACTTGGCAGGAAAACCGGTGCTGAACTTCTTATGGCAACAGATCCGGATGCAGACAGGTTCGCGATAGAACTTCTTATGGACAATGGAGAATATCTTCCCCTTAATGGTAATCAGACAGGTTATATCCTTGTAAACTATATACTTGATGGAATGAAGGATGCCGGTACTCTTCCGGAGAACGGAGCTATGGTTAAATCCATAGTTACATCTACAATGTCTGCAGTCATGGCTGAAAGCTATGGAGTTAAAATGTATGAATCGCTTACCGGTTTTAAAAACATCTGCGGACTGATCCCGTTT